>DATCRE010000303.1:0-6019 GCA_036569145.1 Cyclobacteriaceae bacterium | reverse complement strand
GAATGGGCGAAAGCAAAATGGGCAACGGTGCAAGCTCATGGATTTTGCACATGGCCTTCATCATTCTTGTTTCCAACGTGTGGGGAATTATATTGAAAGAATGGAAAGGAGTGAGCTACGCAACAAAACTTACGATAGCGCTGGGCATTATTACAATTTTACGCTCAGTGTATTTAGTAGGAATTGGAAATTCTATTTCACAATGAAAACGAATATTGAACCACGAAGACACTAAGGGCACGAAGGATCACAAAGAAAATAATCTTAGTGATTCTTTGTGTGCTTTGTGACTTTGTGGTTTAACAAACATCAATTAATAATTATGTCTAAAAAAGAATTTAAACATGTAAGCTACTTGTGGGATGAAGCCAAAGCAGCTGCATTACAAAATGATGAAGTTGCCTTACTAGTCTATCGATCTAATTTGTTAGGCGCGGATTTAAGATTAACAAATTACGGAGGAGGAAATACGTCGTGCAAAACTTTATCAAAAGATCCGCTGACAGGGGTTGATACTGAAGTAATGTGGGTGAAGGGTTCTGGTGGCGATTTGGGTACAATGAAACGAAATGGATTGGCAGCATTGTATGTTGACCGGTTAAAGTCGCTCATAAAAATATATCGCGGTCCTGAGCACGAAGATGAGATGGTAGAGCTTTTCAATCATTGTATTTATGATCTTGCTTCAAAGGCTCCTTCGATTGACACACCTTTACATGCCTTTCTTCCTTACAAACACATTGATCATCTTCATCCTGATGCTGCTATTGCTATAGCCGCTGCTAAAGATGGAAAGAGAATAACGCAAGAACTGTTTAATGGAAAAATCGGATGGGTGGAATGGCAACGTCCGGGATTTGATCTTGGATTAAAACTAAAAAAATGTGTTGATGAAAATCCAGGCATAAAAGGAATTATGCTCGGCTCTCATGGACTCTTTACATGGGGCGATACAGCCTACGAAAGTTATGTAAACACATTAGAGACCATTGAAACGTGCGCGCTTTATCTTGAAGCAAACTACGGAAAGAAAAAAGCAATATTCGGAGGAGCAAAAATTTCATCGCTGAAGGAAGATGAAAGAAAAAATAAAGCAGCATTGCTTGCGCCTGTACTACGTGGATTTTGTTCAGGCAATCAACGCATGGTCGGTCATTTTACAGACGATGCCCGAGTTCTTGAATTCATCGCATCAAATGATTTAGAACGATTAGCGCCTATGGGCACAAGTTGCCCTGATCATTTTTTACGAACGAAAATTGCACCACTCGTTTTGAATCTTTCACCCAATGATGATGTGAGTGATGGAAAAAAATTACAAGAGAAACTTCTTCCGCAGTTTGAAGCCTACCGAAAAGCTTATGCAGATTACTATAGTGCCTGCAAACATAAAGATAGTCCGGCCATGCGCGATGCAAACCCTGTGGTGATTTTATATCCCGGTGTTGGCATGTTTACTTTTGCCAAAGACAAACAAACGGCTCGTGTTGCCTCTGAATATTATATCAACGCCATTAATGTGATGAAAGGAGCTGAAGCAATTTCAGAATATACTTCACTACCTCGGCAAGAGGCTTTCAACATAGAATACTGGTTGCTGGAAGAAGCAAAGCTTCAGCGCATGCCAAAACCTAAACCGCTTACAGGAAAAATTGCTTTGATCACAGGAAGTGCAGGAGGAATAGGAAAATCTATTGCTAAGAAATTCATTGAAGAAGGTGCTTGTGTAGTAATCAACGATAATGATGCTGAACGATTGAAGAAAGCTTCCGAAGATTTCAGCCAACATTTTTCAAGTGATGCATTTGCATCCACGTTGTTAGATGTTACATCGGGCGATAAGGTTAAAAAGGCATTTGAGTTTGCATCACTATCTTTCGGAGGTGTAGATATTGTTGTGAATAGCGCAGGCATCTCTATCTCGAAACCAATAGAAGAACACACTGAAAAGGATTGGAATTTTCTCTATGACATTCTGGTTAAAGGACAATTCATAGTCACACAGTCAGCAGTTGAAATTTTACGCAAACAAAAACTAGGTGGCGATGTTCTTAATATTGTAAGCAAGAATGCATTGGTAAGCGGACCGAATAATGCTGGCTACGGATCAGCCAAAGCTGCACAGCTTCATTTAAGCCGATTGAATGCTGCTGAGCTTGGCGCTGAAAAAATCAGAGTCAATGTAGTCAACCCCGATGCGGTAATCGCTGACAGCAAAATATGGGAAGGAGCGTGGGCTGAAGGACGTGCTAAAGCGTATGGTGTAAAAGTAGAAGAGCTACCTTCATTCTATGCCAAGCGAACTTTGTTAAATGAAATTATCTTGCCCGATGACATTGCTAATGCGTGCTTTGTTTTTGTAAGTGGATTGTTGAATAAGTCAACAGGTAATGTGTTGAATGTAGATGGTGGAGTTGCGAATGCGTTTGTAAGATAGAATGTTCATTGAACCACAAAGACACAAAGGACACGAAGAAACACTAAGAAATATTTAAAAGTTCTTCGTGCATCTTAGTGTCTTAGCGCCTTCATGGTTCAAAGTAATTTCATAAATTGGTGAGTTGTGTTTAGTGACTGAAGGAAAATATTTATGGAATATAAACTGTTGACGAAAAGAGAAGAATTTGTAGCGAAGAACATAGTTGATATAGCTGTTAAAATTCATAGAGAGTTAGGACCTGGTTTACTAGAAAGTGTTTATGAGAAATGCTTTGCTTACGAACTAACATGCAGGGAAATAAATTTCAGAGTACAGAAAGATGTTCCTATTATTTATAATTCATTAGTAATTGATAATGGACTCAGACTGGATTTGCTAATTGATGATTGTGTGATCGTAGAACTTAAAGCACAAGAGAATTATCATCCCGTTTGGGAAGCACAATTATTAAGCTATCTGAAACTAACAGACAAGAGACTTGGATTTCTTATCAACTTCCACGTGCCCCTAATGAAGGAGGGAATTAAAAGAATTATATTATAAGGTTTTTAAACCACAAAGACTCTAAGATCACAAAGAAATAACTTGGTGTCTCTTCGTGTACTTTGTGCCTTAGTGGTTCCAGAAAAAACACTTAGTGTTTCTTTGTGAACTTAGTGCCTTCGTGGTTCAAAAAAAAATAAAACTATGCCTATTACAAACAAAGATATCGAAGCACACAACGAAAGGCTTCTCCCTATTCATAAAAATAACCTTGCAAGAATTTCAGATAGCATTCCTGACATTGAAAATATAATTAGGAAATTAATTCAGTTTCAAATTGCAATTCCAAGTTGGGCATTGGGTACAGGAGGAACACGATTTGGTCGTTTCCCAGGTGGTGGTGAACCGCGCAACCTGGAAGAGAAGATAGATGATATCGGATTGCTTCATCAGCTTACTCAATCATGTGGCGCTATCTCACTGCATATACCATGGGATATTCCTGAAAATCCAGCACATATAAAAGCTCATGCTGCGCACTATGGAATTCGCTTTGATGCCATAAACTCAAATACTTTCCAGGATCAAAAAGATCAGAAGCTCAGCTATAAGTTTGGTTCCCTGCAACATGTTGATGAAGCTGTACGAGAGCAAGCCATTGAGCATAATACCCAGGTGATTGAATATGGAAAACAACTTGGCTCCAGATCAATTACCGTTTGGCTCTCCGATGGTTCCTGTTTTCCAGGTCAGTTGAATTTCAGAAAGGCATTTCAAAATACATTCGATGGACTTCAGAAAATTTATTCAACATTGCCTGATGACTGGAAGATGTTTATCGAGTACAAAGCTTTCGAACCTAATTTTTATTCGATGACTGTTGGTGATTGGGGACAATCATATTTGTATGCCAGCAAGCTGGGCAAGAAAGCCTACACACTTGTCGATTTGGGTCATCATCTTCCCAATGCAAATATTGAACAGATTGTTTCACTTTTGTTAATGGAAGGCAAGCTCGGCGGATTTCATTTCAACGATTCAAAATATGGCGATGATGATTTGACAACAGGAAGCATTCGTCCGTATCAATTGTTTTTAATTTTTAATGAACTAGTGGAAGGCATGGATAGTCAATCGATGAACCACGCAAATGATCTGGCCTGGATGATTGATGCATCACACAATATAAAAGATCCCCTCGAAGATTTGCTTCAATCCGTTGAAGCTATAAAATTAGCATATACTCAGGCCCTGTTAGTTGATCGCAAGGCATTGGAGAAAGCACAACATGAAAACGATGTGGTACAGGCACAAGAGATTTTACAACATGCTTTTCGAACCGACGTAAGACCATTGCTGGCCGAAGCAAGAAAAAGATCGGGATCAGCGATTCAACCATTACATTTATTTCGTGATGTAAAAGTGCGGGAGCAACTCATTAAGCAACGGGGAAACAAAACCGTAGCTACCGGCCTTTAATATTCATGAGCATGCATCTTCCTGTTGTTTTAGTTTTTGATATAGGTAAGACAAATAAAAAAGCTTTCCTGTTTGATGAAGACTACAATATCGTTTTTGAGAAATCAGAAGTGTTGCCAGAGATAAAGGATGAAGACGGCTTTCCTTGTGAAGATATTCATGCGTTGATTAAATGGATAACGAATTGTCTTCAGGATGTTTCCAGGCGTAGCGATTTTAAAATAAAAGCAATAAATTTTTCAGCGCATGGAGCAAGCTTCGTTCACATGGATGAGAATGGAAAAGTAGTTGCTCCCTTATACAATTACCTAAAACCATTTCCTGAACATTTAAAAGAAAAATTTGATAATGATTACAATCTCAATGAAGTCTCCATTCAAACCGCATCACCTTATCTCGGAAACTTAAATTCAGGACTACAGCTTTATTGGTTAAAACATGTGAAGCACGATGTGTTTAAAAAAATAAGATACTCGATACATTTGCCAGAATTTTTAAGCTATCTCTTAACAAAACAAAAAGTATCGGGCATGCCGAGTATTGGCTGCCATACCATGCTGTGGAATTTTAAATCGCACGGCTATCATGTGTGGGTAAAAAATGAAGACATCATTTCAAAATTGGCTCCAATAGTTCCATCCGATCATACAGTTGAAATTCAATCCAATGGAGAAAATATTCATGTTGGCATTGGCATGCACGATAGTTCAGCAGCATTGATTCCATATTTAAAAAATATTGACAAACCATTTATATTAATTTCTACCGGAACGTGGAGCATAAGCTTAAACCCATTCAATCATTCTGAATTAACAAGTGATGAATTAAACAAAGATTGCCTCAGCTATTTACGGTACGACGGCAAGCCCATCAAAGCATCACGACTACTGATTGGACCAATGCATGAAGAACAAGTCAGTCGTATAGCAGAACATTTTCATCTGGATGCTGGTTTCTATAAGTCAATTCAATTTGAAAGAGATATGATGCTTCCGTTCATGGAGGAACAAAATTTCGCATCACATAAATTAGAAGAATTCAGTTCAGCACAACGGGCCTATCATGTACTCATGCAATATCTTGTTAAAAATCAGAAGACGTCGACGCAGTTGATACTTGATAATTCAGCTGTAAAAGAAATTTACGTTGACGGTGGCTTTAGCGCCAACCCGGTATACATGAATTTACTTTCGCGAGAGTTTTATGGTTATAAGGTATTTGGTTCTTCCATAGCGCAAGCTTCCGCTTTGGGAGCTGCTCTGGCAATTCACTCGAAATGGAGTACCAAAGTTAGCGCAGCTCCAATCCAAACTGTTTCGTATTAGAAAGCTTGGCGTTTGAATTTCGTAACCTATTATTTTGAATAAAATAAATTAAGAGAGCTGAGATGATGCGAGCTTGCACATTGATCTGAATTGTTCATAGTGGCAGAAGAATCAAAAACGAATTACAACGAAATGAAGTGAGCATTGCTTATACGCAAACGTTATAGCAAAATGATAGGTGAAAAAGGGTAAGTCAGAACAGACTTTCGATGATGAAGTTCAAGAGTATAATATTGACATTATGGCTACGAATGTAGTGATGGCGATCATTGTGAGGTTCTCTTGAAATCTT
>DATCRE010000302.1:0-11222 GCA_036569145.1 Cyclobacteriaceae bacterium | reverse complement strand
CGGTACTATCGGTCACGTTGACCACGGCAAAACTACCTTAACTGCAGCTATCACTAAAGTATTAGCTGACGCAGGTTTATCAGAAGCTCGTTCATTTGATTCAATCGACTCAGCTCCTGAAGAAAAAGAACGTGGTATTACTATTAACACAGCGCACGTTGAGTATTCAACTGCTAACCGTCACTATGCTCACGTTGACTGTCCAGGTCACGCTGACTATGTGAAAAACATGGTTACTGGAGCTGCTCAGATGGACGGTGCTATTCTTGTTGTTGCCGCAACTGACGGACCTATGCCACAAACACGTGAACACATCCTTCTTGCTCGTCAGGTAGGTGTACCTGCACTTGTTGTGTTTATGAACAAAGTAGACTTGGTTGATGATGCTGAATTGTTAGACCTTGTTGAAATGGAAGTTCGTGAATTGATGAATGCATATAGCTTCCCTGGCGATACTATGCCTGTTATCAGAGGTTCTGCTCTTGGAGCCCTTAACGGTGAGCCAAAATGGGTTGAAAAAGTAGAAGAATTGATGGACGCTGTTGATAAGAACATTCCTATCCCAGCTCGTGCTATCGATAAAGATTTCTTGATGCCTGTTGAAGACGTATTCACAATCACTGGTCGTGGTACTGTTGCTACAGGTCGTATCGAAAGAGGTATCGTTAACACTGGTGACGCTATCGATATCCTTGGTATGGGTGCTGAGAACTTGAAATCAACCATCACAGGTGTTGAAATGTTCCGTAAGATCCTTGACAGAGGAGAAGCTGGTGATAACGTAGGTTTGTTGTTACGTGGTATTGAAAAAGACCAAATCAAGAGAGGTATGGTTATTTGCAAGCCAGGTTCAGTAACTCCTCACGCTAAATTCAAAGCTGAAGTTTACGTATTATCTAAAGAAGAAGGTGGTCGTCACACTCCGTTCTTTAACAAATACCGTCCTCAGTTCTATTTCCGCACAACGGACGTAACCGGTGAAGTTATGTTACCTGCAGGTGTTGAAATGATTATGCCTGGTGATAACGTATCTATCGAAGTTCTTCTGATCAACAAGATCGCTATGGAGAAAGGTCTTCGTTTCGCTATCCGCGAAGGTGGCCGTACTGTAGGTTCTGGTCAGGTAACTGAAATCTTGGACTAATCAATTGAAAATCAATAAAAAGCGTTTCTGAGTTTTTTCTCAGGAACGCTTTTGTTTTCTTTTAATTTGTCCTACCTTTGCAGTCCTTTTGGGCTGAAGGAACACGGGTGCAGCTTAGAGGGGAGCAATTTCTGTGAGGAGATGGTTCAAACCCTGAGAATAATTAAGAAACGGGTGTAGCTCAATTGGTAGAGTAGCGGTCTCCAAAACCGTTGGCTGGGAGTTCGAGTCTCTCCACCCGTGCAAAAGCAGAAACAATTATATGGAGAAGCTTAGAAACTATATTGCAGAGTCTTGGGACGAGATCAAGAACAAAGTTACTTGGTCTAAGTTTAGTGAATTGCAAGGTAGCGCCATCTTAGTGTTGGTAGCTTCTACGCTTTTCGCCCTTGTAATCTGGGCTATTGACTCGGCGATCAAAGGTGGACTTCAATGGTTATATACCGTTAACAATTAAGATAATGGTAGGCGAATTGAAATGGTATGTATTAAGAGTGGTCAGCGGCCAGGAAAAAAAGATCAAATCTTACCTAGAAACTGAAATTGAACGCTCGAAGCTTACGGATTTCATCCCTCAGATTCTTATACCTTCTGAAAAGGTGTATGAAATGAGAAATGGAAAAAAGAGAGTTCGTGAAAGAAACTTCTTTCCGGGTTATGTACTGGTATCGGCAGACTTGTCAAATGGCGAGGCTTATCATACAGTAAATAACATACCCGGTGTTATAGGTTTCTTGGGAAATCATGGTACAAGCACCACCAAAGACCCGGTACCATTACGTCAATCAGAAGTGAACCGCATTTTAGGTAAGGTTGACGAGATTGACACATTTGAAGAGAAATTAGAAACACCATTTATAAAAGGTGAATCTGTTAAAGTAATGGATGGTCCATTCAGCGGATTTACTGGAACTGTTGAGGAGATTTTTGAAGAGAAAAAGAAACTCAACGTAATGGTGAAAATATTCGGTAGGAATACTCCTGTTGAATTGAATTATATGCAGGTTGAAAAGTTAGATTAAAGATAACATGGCAAAGCAAATTATTGGTTATCTGAAGTTACAGGTAAAAGGCGGTCAGGCAAACCCTGCACCTCCAATTGGTCCTGCTCTGGGTAGCAAGGGTCTTAATATCATGGACTTCTGCAAGCAGTTTAATGGTAGAACGCAAGATAAACAAGGGCAGATTCTGCCAGTGTTGATCAGCATCTATAATGACAAGTCATTTGACTTCGTTATTAAAACTCCTCCAGCAGCAGTGTTGATTTTAGATGCCGCTAAAAAACAAAAAGGATCTGCTGAGCCTAATCGCTCAAAGATCGGATCAATCACTTGGGATCAGGTGAAAACTATTGCTGAAACTAAAATGCCTGATTTGAATGCATTTAAAGTTGAGTCAGCCATGAAAATGGTTGCAGGTACGGCAAGAAGTATGGGTGTTACAGTGTCAGGAACTCCTCCTTGGGATAAATAATCAGACCGATGGCAAAGATTTCTAAAAACAGAAAGGCAGTCCTTTCGAAAATAAATCTGGAGAAAGAATATACTCTGGATGATGCTGCAAAGCTTTTAAAAGATATTTCATTTACAAAATTCGACGCTTCCGTTGACATCGACATTCGTTTAGGAGTTGATCCTAAAAAGTCAGATCAAATGGTAAGAGGTGTTGTTGCCTTGCCTCATGGCATTGGTAAAGACGTGCGTGTACTAGTGCTTTGTACACCTGATAAAGTTCAGGAAGCTAAGGACGCTGGTGCTGATCACGCAGGCTTAGACGATTATATCGCTAAAATTGAAGGTGGATGGACAGACATCGATGTTATTGTTTGTACTCCTACAGTTATGGCAAAAGTGGGTAAACTGGGTAAAGTACTTGGTCCACGTGGTCTGATGCCAAACCCTAAATCAGGAACTGTTACGCTAGAAGTTGGTAAAGCCGTGAAAGAAGTAAAAGCCGGTAAAATTGACTTCAAAATTGATAAACAAGGTATTATTCATTGCAGCATTGGGAGAGCTTCCTTCTCGGCGGATAAAATCCGTGATAATGCTGTAGAAATGATTGCTACCGTTGCCAAACTAAAGCCTGCATCTGCGAAAGGAGCTTACTTTAAAACAGTAACGATCTCTACAACAATGAGCCCGGGCATTACGGTTGACAAAAGCTCAATTGCTGGCATTTAAGAACTAAAACACATGACCAGAGAAGAAAAAGGACAAATCATAGATGAGTTGACGCAAAAGTTTGCTGATCATGCTCATTTCTACATCACCGATGCATCAGGCTTGACCGTTGCTCAGGTGAATGCCTTTAGAAGACTTTGTTTCAAGAGTGGTGTTGAGTATCGCGTTTACAAAAACGCGTTAATACGCAAGGCCCTCGAAAGACAAGAAGGTGTTGACTATTCACCATTGTTTACAGTATTGAATGGCTTCTCAGGTGTTATCTTCTCGAAAGAGTCTGGTAATCTGCCTGCAAAAGTTATCAAAGAATACCAAACTAAGGTTGAAGGAAGACCCGGTTTTAAAGGAGCTTCTATTGCTGCTGACCTATTCGTAGGTAAGGAGAACCTAAACATGTTGAGCGAGCTTAAATCTAAGAACGAGCTCATCGGCGAAGTTATTGGCTTACTACAATCACCTGCTAAGAATGTTGTATCTGCTCTATTGAGTGGCAAGAACAAAGTAGCCGGATTGGTGAAAGCTTTGGAAGAACGTGCAAAATAATTGTTGAACTAAGAATTAATTAAACTTTACAAAAATGGCTGACATTAAAGCTCTAGGAGATCAACTTGTTGAACTCTCTGTTAAAGAAGTAAACGAACTAGCTTCTTATCTTAAAGAAACATATGGTATCGAGCCTGCAGCTGCTGCTGTAGCTGTAGCTGCTGGTCCTGCTGCTGGTGGTGCTGCTGCCGCTGAAGAAAAAACTAACTTCGATGTTGTATTGAAGTCTGCTGGTGCTAACAAGCTTCAAATCGTTAAGCTTGTAAAAGAATTGACTGGTCTTGGCTTGAAAGAAGCTAAAGATGTAGTTGATGGCGCTCCTAAAACTATCAAAGAAGGTTTACCTAAAGACGAAGCTGAAAACCTCAAGAAGCAACTTGTTGAGGCTGGAGCTGAAGTTGAGTTGAAGTAAGCTCTTTGAAGGCGAGGGTACCGTCTAACGCTTTCTAGTTAGGCCCCTCCCGATGTTAAAATCGGGTGGGGTCTATTTCTATTTGTACCCATATTGATTTATCAAATTTTCATTTCGTTCTAGTCCAGGATTTAGAACTTTTAAACGTTATCACCTTGGCAAAGAAGAATAATAATGGGCGGATCGATTTCTCTTCCATTGAGAAGATTATCGACTATCCCGATTTTCTGGATCTGCAACTCCAGTCTTTCAAAGATTTCTTACAAATAGAGACACCTGCCGAAAAGAGGCAGAACGAAGGACTCTATAAAGTATTTGCAGAGAACTTCCCAATCTCAGACTCCCGCGAGAATTTCGTGCTGGAGTTTGTTGACTATACAATCGATCCTCCTAAATACAATGTGGACGAATGTATTGATCGTGGTCTTACTTTCTCTGTACCCCTGAAAGCAAAACTTCGCCTCACTTGTAACGATGAGGATAACGAAGATTTTGAAACTATTGAACAAGAAGTATTCCTTGGAAATATCCCGTATATGACCGAGAAGGGATCTTTCGTGATCAATGGTGCTGAGCGGGTTATCGTGTCGCAGCTTCACCGTTCACCAGGTGTGTTCTTTGCTATGAGCAAGCACACAAACGGTACTAAGTTGTATTCTGCACGTATCATCCCATTCAAGGGATCATGGATTGAATTCGCTACCGATGTTAACGCAGTAATGTATGCGTACATCGACCGTAAAAAGAAATTCCCTGTAACCACATTGCTGCGTGCTATTGGTTATGGTGCTGATAAAGATATTCTCGACTTATTCGGTCTGTCTGAAGAAGTTGAGGCTACTAAAAATCCTTTAAAGAAAGTAGTAGGTAGAAAACTTGCTGCTAGGGTTCTTAAAACCTGGACGGAAGATTTTGTGGATGAAGATACCGGTGAAGTTGTATCTATCGACCGTAATGAGGTTCTTTTAGAGCGTGATCACATCATCGAAGCTGAAGACGTAGATATCATTGTTGATTCAGGCGCTAAGTCAATTATTTTGCACCGTGATGATATCAACATTGCTGACTATACAATCATCTTCAATACATTGGCAAAAGATAACTCAAACTCTGAAAAAGAGGCTGTTGAGCAAATCTATCGCCAGTTAAGAAACACTGAAGCACCTGATGAACAAACAGCCCGTGATATTATCCAGAGCTTGTTCTTCAGTGAGAAGCGTTATGATTTAGGTGAAGTAGGTCGCTATAGAATTAACAAGAAATTAGGTCTTGATCTTAGCTTCGATCACAGAGTATTAACGAAAGAAGATATCATTCTTATCGTGAAATACTTAATCGGTTTGATCAACTCGAAGGCTGTTGTCGATGATATTGACCACTTGTCAAACCGTCGTGTAAGAACAGTAGGAGAGCAACTATATTCTCAATTTGGTGTTGGTCTTGCGCGTATGGCGAGAACCATCAAAGAAAGAATGAACGTTCGCGATAATGAAGATTTCAAACCAGTTGATCTGATCAACGCGCGTACATTATCTTCAGTTATCAACTCGTTCTTTGGTACAAACCAGCTTTCTCAGTTCATGGATCAAACCAATCCATTGGCAGAGATCACACACAAGAGAAGAATGTCGGCACTCGGTCCCGGTGGTCTTTCTCGTGAGCGTGCAGGTTTCGAAGTTCGTGACGTTCACTATACGCACTATGGACGTCTTTGTACAATTGAAACTCCAGAAGGTCCAAACATCGGTTTGATTTCATCCCTTTGCGTTCACGCCAAAGTGAACAAAATGGGCTTCATCGAAACACCTTACCGTAAAGTAGATAATGGAAAAGTAAAAACGAAAGAAATTATTTTCCTTACTGCTGAAGAAGAAGATACACATAACATTGGTCAGGCTAACGTGAAGTTCAAGCCTACAGGTGAGTTCATTGATGAGAAAATCAAAGCTCGCTTCGAAGGTGACTTCCCGGTAATTGAGCCTAAAGACCTTAAATATTTAGATATTGCACCTAATCAGATCGTATCTGTTGCAGCTTCGTTGATTCCTTTCCTTGAACACGATGATGCTAACCGTGCTCTGATGGGATCGAACATGCAACGTCAGGCTGTGCCTTTATTAAGACCAGAAGCTCCTATCGTAGGTACAGGTCTTGAAGCACGTGTGGCATTAGATTCAAGAGCGCTTGTTCTAGCTGAAGGTACTGGTGTTGTAGACTTTGTTGATGCGAAGAAAATCGTTATCAAATATGAAGTTACTGAAGAGCAACAATTAGTAAGCTTCAACGACGAGTTCAGAACGTATAACCTGATTAAATTCAGAAGAACTAATCAGGATACCTGTATTAACCTTACACCTATCGTTAAGAAAGGTGATAAAGTTGTGAAGGGCCAGCCATTGTGCGAAGGTTATGCTACTGAAAATGGTGAGTTGGCGTTAGGCCGCAACCTGCTTGTAGCGTACATGCCATGGCAAGGTTATAACTTTGAGGATGCGATTGTAATCTCTGAGCGTGTTGTACGTGATGATATTTACACTTCAATTCACATTGAAGAATTTGAACTTGAAGTTCGCGATACAAAACGTGGTGAAGAAGAGCTTACTTCTGAAATTCCTAATGTAAGTGAAGAATCTGTCAAGCACCTTGATGAGAATGGTATCATTCGCATTGGTGCAGAAGTAAAAGAAGGCGATATTCTTATTGGTAAGATCACTCCTAAAGGAGAAACAGATCCTACACCTGAAGAGAAACTTTTACGTGCCATCTTTGGTGACAAGGCTGGTGATGTGAAGGATGCATCGCTTAAGGCACCTCCATCATTGAAGGGTGTGGTTATCGATACGAAACTATTCTCTCGCCCTAAGCGCGATAAAGACGTTCGTACGAAATCCAAGAAAGAACTTGATGCCTTAAAGAATCGCTATAGCAAACAACTGTCAGATCTCCGCACAGAGATGATCGATAAGTTGAATAAACTATTGAATGGTAAATCCAGCAATGGTGTGAAGCACAAGTTTGGTGATGAACTGATTAGTAAAGGAGTGAAGTTTTCTGCGAAGGTGATAGATAACAATCTATTCCCAGACAAAAACATCTACCGAGATGAAAGCAATTACAATGTTCCTGAAGAGGTTAATTTGATTGCTGACGTATCACTTGAAAACTGGTCGAATGATGAGCATACAAATGAACTTGTTGCTCAGACTGTGAAGAATTACTTATTGAAACGCAATACCTATGCAGGTGAGTTTAAACGTGAACGCTTTACACTGGAAGTAGGAGATGAGCTACCAACAGGTATAGTACAATTGGCAAAGGTTTATGTTGCCAAGAAACGTAAGTTGAAGGTAGGTGATAAGATGGCCGGTCGTCACGGTAATAAAGGTGTTGTAGCCAGAATCGTTCGTGATGAAGATATGCCATTCCTTCAGGACGGTACTCCGGTTGACATTTGCTTGAACCCGTTGGGTGTACCTTCTCGTATGAACTTGGGTCAGATCTATGAAACTGTATTAGCATGGGCCGGATTTAAACTTGGTAAGAAATATGCAACACCAATTTTTGATGGTGCTTCATTGAATGAAGTATCAAAAGAATTGAGTGAAGCAGGCTTACCAGAATTTGGACGCAGCTACTTATATGATGGATTGACTGGTGATAAATTTGATCAACCTGTAACGGTAGGTATGGCGTATATGCTGAAACTTGGTCACTTGGTTGATGATAAGATGCACGCACGTTCAATCGGACCTTATTCACTTATTACTCAACAACCGTTGGGTGGTAAAGCACAATTTGGTGGTCAGCGTTTCGGAGAAATGGAGGTTTGGGCAATCGAGGCATTCGGTGCATCAAACATCCTTCAGGAAATCCTCACCATTAAGTCTGATGATGTTATAGGTCGTGCAAAAGCATACGAAGCCATTGTTAAAGGTGAAAATATGCGCAAGCCGAACATTCCTGAATCATTCAATGTATTAGTACACGAGCTTCGTGGTCTCGCGTTAGAGATTACGATGGATTAATAACAGTCAATAGTTGACAGTCTACAGACCACTGTAGACTGTTGATCTTAGACTGTGGACTTTTATAAATTGTTTGTAACTGAAAACTCACAATATGTCTTTCAGAAAAAATAAAAAAATAAACACTGACTTCTCTAAGCTAACCATTAGTCTGGCTTCCCCAGAATCTATTTTGGAGAGTTCTCACGGTGAAGTTACCCAACCAGAAACCATCAATTACAGAACATATAAACCTGAAATGGGTGGATTGTTCTGCGAGCGCATTTTTGGTCCGGTGAAGGACTGGGAATGTCATTGTGGAAAATATAAGAGAATTCGCTACAAAGGAATTATCTGCGATCGTTGTGGTGTAGAAGTGACTGAAAAGAAAGTTAGACGTGAACGTATGGGGCACATCGAACTTGTTGTACCGGTTGCTCACATTTGGTACTTCCGCTCACTTCCTAATAAGATTGGATATCTGATCGGTTTGCCAACCAAAAAATTGGATCAGATCATTTACTACGAGCGCTATGTTGTTATTCAACCAGGTGTTAAAGAAGAAGATGGTGTGAATCGTCTTGATTTCTTAACTGAGGAAGAATACCTGGATATCCTTGATAAATTGCCACGAGAGAATCAACTCCTTGATGACAATGATCCTAAGAAGTTCATTGCCAAAATGGGTGCTGATGCTTTAGAAATGTTATTATCCCGCACGCAATTAGATCAGTTATCGTACGATCTACGTCACCAGGCAGCTACTGATACTTCACAACAACGTAAAGCTGAAGCTTTGAAGCGTTTGAAAGTTGTTGAAGCTTTCCGTGATGCACGTACTCGAATTGAGAACAAGCCAGAGTGGATGGTGATCAAGATGGTTCCTGTAATTCCACCAGAATTACGTCCGCTTGTGCCTTTAGATGGCGGTCGTTTTGCTACGTCAGATTTGAATGATCTTTACAGACGTGTTATTATCCGTAACAACCGTCTTAAGAGATTGATTGATATTAAAGCACCTGAAGTTATTCTTCGTAACGAGAAGCGTATGCTTCAGGAAGCTGTTGACTCGTTGTTCGACAATTCACGTAAAGTGAATGCAGTTCGTTCAGACGGTAACCGTGCATTGAAATCATTGAGTGATATGTTGAAGGGTAAGCAAGGACGTTTCCGTCAGAACTTGCTTGGTAAACGTGTTGATTACTCTGGTCGTTCAGTAATTGTTGTTGGTCCTGAATTGAAATTGCACGAGTGCGGTCTGCCAAAAGATATGGCAGCTGAATTGTTCAAACCATTCATTATCCGCAAGCTTATTGAAAGAGGTATTGTTAAAACTGTGAAGTCTGCGAAGAAAATCGTAGACAGAAAAGATCCAGTGATCTGGGATATTTTGGAAAACGTATTGAAAGGACATCCAGTTCTTTTGAACCGTGCCCCAACTCTTCACAGATTAGGTATCCAGGCTTTCCAACCAAAACTTATTGAAGGAAAAGCTATTCAGTTACACCCGCTTGTATGTACTGCGTTCAACGCCGACTTCGACGGTGACCAGATGGCTGTTCACGTACCACTTGGACAGGAAGCAATATTGGAAGCTTCATTATTGATGCTTTCATCACATAACATTCTTAACCCTGCTAACGGTGCACCTATAACTGTACCTTCTCAGGACATGGTGTTAGGTCTATATTACTTAACAAAGGGTAGAAAGGGAACACCTGATCACCCAATTAAAGGTGAAGGCAAGAAGTTCTTCTCTGCTGAAGAAGTTATTGTAGCTTACAATGAAGGAAAACTTTCTAAGCATGCTATTATTAAAGTGCGTGCAAAAGTAAGAGATAAGAAAACTAGTGAATTTGCTTATAAGTCAATCGAGACAGTTACAGGTCGCGTAATCTTTAATCAATGTGTACCTGAAGAGGTTGGATTTGTTGATGAGCTGTTGACGAAGAAGAAACTTCAAACCATTATTGCTGATATCTATAAAGGAGCAGGACAAGCTAAGGCTGCTAAATTCCTTGATGATATTAAAGAATTAGGATTCCAGATGGCTTACAAAGGTGGTTTGTCAATGGGTCTTGGTGATGTGAAGGTTCCTGAAGAAAAACAAAAACTTGTAGAAGAGGCTCAAAAAGAAGTTGATTCTGTTTGGAACAACTATATGATGGGGCTTATCACAGATAATGAACGTTATAATCAGGTAATTGATATCTGGACTCGCACAAACACTATGCTGACCAATACGCTGATGAAGCAGTTGGAAGAAGATCAGCAAGGGTTCAACTCAATCTACATGATGATGCATTCTGGAGCCCGTGGTTCGAGAGAGCAGATTCGTCAGCTGGGTGGTATGCGCGGTCTGATGGCTAAGCCTCAGAAGAATTTAGCAGGATCTGTTGGTTCTATTATTGAAAACCCAATCCTTTCTAACTTTAAAGAAGGACTAGACGTATTGGAGTATTTTATTTCTACTCACGGTGCGCGTAAAGGTCTTGCTGATACAGCTTTGAAAACTGCCGATGCAGGTTATTTGACTCGTCGTTTGGTTGACGTTGCTCAGGATCTTGTAATCAGTGAAGAAGATTGTGGAACACTTCGCGGTCTTAAAGTAACTGCACTAAAAGACAACGAAGATATTGTTGAACCATTATCAGAAAGAATATTAGGCCGTGTAACAGTTCATGATATCTATGATCCTATTACCGACGAATTAATCTGTGCTGCTAATGAAGAGATCACAGATGAAATTGCTAAACGCGTAGAAGAAACAAGTATTGAGGAAGTTGAAATACGCTCACTTCTTACTTGCGAATCGAAGATAGGAGGTTGTGCAAAATGTTATGGACGTAACCTTGCCAATGGCAAGATGGTTCAGGCTGGTGAAGCTGTCGGTGTAATTGCCGCTCAGTCAATTGGTGAACCTGGTACACAGCTTACAC
>DATCRE010000301.1:0-2162 GCA_036569145.1 Cyclobacteriaceae bacterium | reverse complement strand
CATGCTACTTCGGCAAATTGAAGAAACTATAAACGAAAAAGATCAGGTTATCATCTTTCAGAATCGAAGAGGTTATTCTCCTATGATCAACTGTGAGGATTGTGGCTGGATACCTAAGTGTACAAACTGCGCGGTGAGTTTAACCTATCATCAATTTCGTCATGCGTTGGTGTGTCATTACTGTGGTTATAAAGAACAGCTTCCATCAAACTGTCCTGTATGTTCATCGGCACGAATCAGAACCGTTGGCTATGGAACTGAAAAACTTGAAGAGGAACTGAAACTTCATTTTGAAAATGCGCACATCCAACGGATGGATTTAGATACAACACGAACTAAATCGGGTTATGAAACTATCATTGATCAATTTGAAAAAGGCGAGACCAACATACTTGTCGGAACGCAGATGGTAACGAAAGGTCTAGACTTTGATCGAGTCAGTCTCGTAGGCGTTTTCAATGCTGACAGAATGATGCACTTTCCTGATTTCAGATCTTATGAGCGCGCGTATCAACTCATCACGCAAGTAAGCGGACGTGCGGGTCGAAGAGACAAACCAGGCAAAGTTGTTATTCAAACTTCCGATCCTGAAAATCCTATTCTTAAATTCATTCTCAAAAATAATTATCACGATTTTTTTCAGACGCAGATCACAGATCGAAAAGAACATGCTTATCCTCCATTCTCACGATTAATCGAAATCATCATTAAGCATATTGATAAGAAGCAGGCCAGTCAAACAGCATATCAACTTGCCGATGAATTTCGCAGCAAGCTTGGTAGTGCAAAAATTATTGGACCCGGTGAACCTGTTATCTCTAAAATCAGAAATCAATATCTCATGACAATTCTTATAAAAGTATCAAGGAATAACCATGAGCTGCTACTCCTTAAATCACAAATTCAAAACATGGTTACGGAGTTACAAAAAGACAAAACACATCGCAATGCCAGGATTATTGTAGACGTAGATCCTGTATAATAAATTATTAACGCAGTTACTTGAGATCATTACTATGAATTAAAACATAACCTATTTTATAATTTTAACCTTTAACATCCCCAAAACCATCTCATGAGAACTTTACTTTTACTTTTAGCAGGAGCTTTATGTGTTGCCTGTGGAGGCGACGACACTAAAAATGCTCCTGGAACACCTGCCTGGTCCGGAGGTTATCCTTCGATCGTTAGTGGCGCTACCACTGCCGATTTAAGTTTGCAAGTCGACAAGACATCTAATGTTTACTGGATTATGAGTGACAAGGCACTAAGTCTTTCCGCAAAAGAAATAAGAACACAAGCCCAAAAACCTACTACCAGCTCCATTAAATTTTATGGTGTAACCACTGTTAACGCTAATGAAGTCAAGACAGAAACCATCAGTAAGTTGCAGCAGTTTACAAAGTATTTCACCTACATGGTCGCTGAAAATAAAACAGACACTGTACTGGCCAAGGTTAATTTTTTTGATTTCAAAACAGCTTACAGGCAAGACACCAGCTTTTATCAATCAGCAGCGGAAAGCAGAAAAGTTTTATACCTGATCTATCGTCCCGAAGAAGTTATAAAATATCCGAACAAAACATATCCTATTCTTTTCTTCTTAGGTGGCAATGGCGAAGTGGCCACCGATGCTAAACCTATTAATTATTTTAATGGCAACAGAACACTGCCTGAATATATCAACAAGGGCAATGATGTGCCCATGATTGTGCTCACCATACAACACACCGTTAAAGACTGGAATGTTAATCTTATAGACGAAGGCATCGTTCATGGCCTGGCTACATATCCTGTTGATACAAAAAGAGTTTACCTGTCAGGTTGCAGTGGTGGTGGTTATGCTTGCTGGAATTATTCAGTAGCACATGCTGACAAGCTTGCTGCCATCGTACCCATTTCAGGAGGTGGTAATACAAATAAAGCTTGCGCTTTAAAAAATCTACCGATCTGGGCTTTTCATAATGCCAATGATGGTACAGTACCAAGCATCAATTCAACAAACATGATCAACGCTGTTAATGCATGCTCTCCAACAAAAGAAGTGAAGCTTACTTTCTTTGAAGATAACGACGGCAAACAGCACCACGACTGCTGGCGCAGAGTATTTAATAAAGATGATAAAGACTGGAGCAAAACTCCCGATATGCCGAGGATTGATA
>DATCRE010000300.1:0-4927 GCA_036569145.1 Cyclobacteriaceae bacterium | reverse complement strand
CCTTTAAAAACCAAAGCTAATACTACACCAATCACAACAGCAACAAGCGCACCCGGTATTATTCTAAAAAACTTAAACTGCTGAAGTTTATCTCTGTTCCAGAAAATTAAAATCAAAATAGAAAGTAAACTTATAATTATCGCTCCCACACTTATATAGGACAGCGACTCTACTATTTCTGTAAATGTATTTCGATGATCTGGCTGAATAAAATCTTCGTCTCCTTCAAAGTCGGCATCATAGCCAATGGCATGGGGCAATTGTTTTAGAATAAGAATCAATCCTATGGCTGCAAGCATTCCTTTAATTACTGATGCCGGAAAGAAATTGCCAAGATAACCCGCACGAATGAATCCAAAAAAGATTTGAATTAATCCTGCCAGCATTACACTTAGTAAAAATGATTCAAAACCTAAATCACCTATGGCTGCTAATACAATAGTAGTTAAACCTGCTGCTGGTCCACTCACACTAAAGGGCGATTTACTTAAAGAGCCTACCACAATACCACCAATGATGCCCGCGATAATTCCGGAAAACAACGGAGCACCAGATGCAAGCGCTATACCAAGGCACAGTGGTAACGCCACAAGAAAGACGACAATTCCGGATGTAAAGTCGTGCGCAAAATATTTTTTTAAATTCATATAAAAGTAAATGTTAATGCATGATGGATAATGCAAACATCAAACCATGTTGCCATATCATCAAACCCATGAAAGAAATAAAAAAAGAAAGTGTTAAGGGAAAAACAGTCTTAAACTATCCAGGGTGGTGGAGCATTTACTTTTAAAAATGGCTCTTCAAAAAATTGAGGTTTTATTATATAAGAAATCGAGATAAAAATACCTTGTAAGGGCTCATCATGAGCGTCAAGCTCTTCAACAATTTTATCATCCTCCTCCTCTTCCATAATGCTGGCAGAGAATGGTATTTGCTTTTTTGTATCTGAAGAGCTTGAAGGATTTTTCAATGCCCAGCTACAATCTGCAACGAAAAAACTAGTGTACTTCTTACGCAACGTGACATTTTGCGGAAACAGCGTAGTCATAAGAATCCCCACAAAAAACAGGGATAAAATAAACTTATGGATTGAAACGCTTTTCATGACAATACAAATATACAAAAATGATTTTAACGTAGATTTTCCATTTACATATACTATAAATTAAGAATTTTTTTAGAAAAATCATGGAATTGGTTTCCGAACAATCAGAATATATCGCTGTAGAAAATTAGCAACACTAAGTAAGACTTATCTTTTGACTGATCTACGAAAAAACCTCTTATTCAATGCCAACACTAACAATGATGCCATGAATATTATAATTGTTTGATAATATACTATCTTATGTGATTGTTCTTTGAAGTTTTTAAAAAGTTCTCCCTTCGCCTTCTGGCAAAATTATAAAACTCGATGCTTCTATTGAGTTATTTTTTAAAGCTTCAGTCAACGCATCTTTAGGATCATTCTCACTATCATCAGCTAACGGAAATGTGCCAAAGTGTGTGGCAATGCTTAGTTCAGATTTTATCTCTTTATGAATTTGTACAGCTTCTTCTGGTGAACAATGAATAGGTGACATAAACCATTGTGGTTTGTAAGCGCCTATAGGAATCAACGCAATTTTGATAGGATGACATCGCTCTCCAATTTCATTAAAGGTTTTTATATTATATCCGGTATCTCCCGCAAAATAAATATTACCATCGCTTCGCTTGATTACGTAACCGCACCACAATGTCGCATCACGATCGTAAGTTCCTCTGCCTGAAAAATGTTGTGCAGGTGTGGCTTGTATTTTTATGGTGTTGGTGAGGTCATACTCGCTCCACCAATCAAGATCAACCTCACCTGGTATATTATTCTTTTCTAAAAAAGCTTTCACACCAAGAGGTGTTATGATTTTTGGTTTATGCCTGTCAGCTATTTTTTTAACCGTAGGTAAATCAAGATGATCATAATGGTTATGGCTCAGCAACACAACATCAATCTTCGGCAAATCATCAAAAGCAATTCCGGGTTGACGCATGCGCTTTGGGCCCATAAATGAAAATGGACTGGTACGCTCACTCCAAACTGGATCTGTAAGAATGTTTAAGCCATCAACTTGTATTAAAAAAGTAGAGTGATTTATAAATGTTATACGCACTCCATCATCAACCTTTGCAAATGGTTTCTCACCAAAGTTGATGGTTTTATTTTCTACCCATGCACCTCTTTTCCGGGTGTACATCCATTTGAAAACATCGCGAGGGCCTCTGGCTTTGATGCCTGTAGGATTGATAAATCTTCTCCCGTTAAAATGATCAGTAACAGGTCCTCTGTAGGCTGGTCCTGAAAATACGAAGCCTGTTATATTTACAATCAGCAGAAAGATTACTAAACAGGTTAGAAAGATTACCATGGAAATCAGATTTAATTATGAAGACGTGTTATGAATCAATTTATTGAAGTTATTAAATAAATCTCTGTCAATATTGCCCGGAGTCCTTCATTAATTACTAATTCTCATCCTTCAAAAATTGCAATGAAAAAAAGGTGCCGCTGTTATAGCAAGCACCTTGATTCAATTTTAGCTGGCTATTTAAGCCATCATTTAATTTTATTATGTAAGCTGAATTTCTTCTCTCTCTTTGTTAAGAAACTTAAATTCAGTTATACCCATAGATGTATCTTTCATCATAGTTACCCAACGCTTGTATTTAAAGTACCAACGCAAACGTTGTGAAATAATACCGGTAGTAAAGTAAGCATGCAGATACGGATGTACTGAAAGCACTAAGTCTTTTTCATTTTGCTTTACCAACAAATGCTCTATATGTTTTTCAATCAGATCAGATACAAGAATAGAAGCAGTGATCTTTCCGGTTCCGTTACAGGTAGGGCAAACTTCTTTAGTTGCAATATTCATCTGCGGACGAACGCGTTCGCGGGTGATTTGCATCAAACCAAATTTTGATAATGGAAGGACAGTAGACTTAGCTTTGTCATCTGTCATTTCTTCCTTCATTATATTATAGATGGTTTTCTTATTGTCGATACCCTTCATATCAATGAAGTCGATTACAATAATTCCACCCATATCGCGCAGCCTGAGCTGGCGGGCTATTTCTTTTGCGGCCTCTATATTTACTGAAAGAGCAGTAGTCTCCTGGTTTTCTTCTCTGTTAGATTTATTGCCACTGTTCACGTCAATGACATGCAACGCTTCAGTATGTTCAATAATCAGGTAGCCCCCACCTTTAAGACTTACGGTTTGGCCAAAAGCTGATTTGATTTGCTTTTCAATACCATAATGTTCAAAGATCTTAGCCTTGCCGTTATACAGCTTAACTATCTTCTCCTTGTCAGGTGATATGGTGTGAATATAGGTTTTTACATCTTCAAAGATTTTCTTGTCGTCAACATGAATATTATCGAACGACTCGTTGAGCATGTCGCGCAACAAGGAAGATGTTTTATCAAGCTCTCCAATGATTTTATCTCTTGGGTTAGCAACAGGCAAACGGCCCATGCCATCTTCCCAGGTTTTCACCATTGTTCGAAGATCGCGGTCAAGTTCGGCTACTTCCTTACCTTCCGCTACGGTGCGAATGATCACACCAAAATTTTCAGGCTTGATAGATTGGATGAGGCGAAGAAGGCGCTTGCGCTCTTCGCTACTGGTAATTTTTTTCGATACGCTTACAACATTGGAGAATGGCACCAATACCAGGTATCGCCCGGCTAAGGATAACTCACAGGATAATCGTGGCCCTTTTGTGGAGATTGGCTCTTTTACGATCTGAACTGGAATCAACTGACCCTTTGATAACTGCTGGACTATTTTTCCATGCTTATCAATGTCTTTTTCAGATTGAAATTTGTCTAGTTTTCCACCATTTATCTTTTTGGCGCGCACCAGCTTGGTAAATTTTTGTAATGAACCAAACTGTGGACCTAAATCCAGATAATGAAGAAAGGCATCTTTCTCATAACCAACATCTATAAAGGCCGCATTGAGCCCAGGCACAACTTTTTTAACTGTACCTAAATAGATATCGCCTACGGTAAATTTGCTGCCTTCCTCTTCGTGGTGGAATTCAACGAGCGTTTTGTCTTTAAGAAGGGCTATACGACATCCGTCTTGAGTGGCACTGATAATTAGTTCGTTGCTCAAAACTCAATACGTTTAAAATAAAAAAGATGTGTATAGTCTGAATAAACAGACGAAGTCCCGGGAAAGGGAATTACTTCTTCTTATGTCTGTTCTTTCTAAGACGCTTCTTACGCTTGTGTGTTGCCATTTTGTGCTTCTTTCTTTTCTTTCCGCTTGGCATAGTAGTAATGCTTTAATTCCTGCCTTAACAGGGTTTTTGTTAAACAATTATTTTAAATCCTGCAGATACGAATCAACTGTAGCCTGTACAGATGGATCCTTATCCATATCTTTTACTTTTAGAAACTGCTCTTTCGCTTTCTTCTTTTCGCCCTTATTCAACAATGCAATACCGAGTAATAATTGGCCTTGCGTGTGAGAAGGATTAATTTCTATCAGCTCTTTTAACCGGTCAATAGCTTTGTCATATTGACCTGACTGAATTGATAACATGCCCAGATTAAATAAGGCAAGCTCGTTTTTAGGGTCGTCTTTCAATACTTCACGTAACATCAAAATTCCCTGCATAGGACTTGATGATGTCAGATAAGTCATGGCCATTTTAGTTTTAGCTTCCAGATTCTTTGGGTCTGCCTTCAGAACCTTTCCGTAAAACTCTTGTGTTTTAACGGCCAGTTGATTTTGCTTGGTCTGATCGAGCGCGAAAGTATAAGCCTGGTAATAATTATCACCAGCCTTAATCCAGCTTTCAGTAGTGTTAAAGAACGTTGATGCCTCTTCAGCAAACCACGCTGCGCTGTCAAATTTGCCAGCTTCAGCATACA
>DATCRE010000299.1:0-6081 GCA_036569145.1 Cyclobacteriaceae bacterium | reverse complement strand
GCACGTCTGGCCAACGTGTTAAATGGCAATGAAAGCATGGCGGCTCCAAAGCCGAGTTTAGATATGAATTCACGACGGGAGTAATTGCTCATAACAGTAGGGTTGAATAGTTCTTGAAGGTAATCAAAATTGAAAAAAGTAATTTCCTGATTTATAGCAATGGCGGAATGTTTCTGGTAACTTGATCTATGGTCATTCGTGAGGCAATAGATAGAGATGTGATGAGTCTCAAAGAGCTCGTTGCTCAATTGGGATATACTTCATTAAATGCGGAAGAGATTCTGGTAAAAATGAAGCTATACCAAAAAGAAAATTACAAACTTCTGGTTGCTGAAGTTGATTCAAATGTCGTTGGATTTATCGCTCTTCACTGGTTTGATATATTTCATTCAGCAGGCAAGATTGGACGCATCACAGCATTCTGTGTTGAAGAACAATTTCGTTCGCAAGGCATAGGACAATTACTGCTCGTTGAAGCTGAGAAAGTTTTTAGAAATGAGGGTTGCACGAAGATGGAGGTGACAAGCAATAAGAAGAGATTGCGCACGCACGAGTTTTACGCAATGCAAGGATATGATGAAGAGTCGAAGAGGTTTTCGAAATATTTGAAATAAGTCTATTTCAGATTTCAGGTTTCGAATTATCGCACGGATTCAATTTTGTGAATCAGGGTATTGAGTGCATAACTGAATTATGTTATGTTTCGTCAATTGAATACGGAAAACTTGGCTGCTCTTCAAAATTTGAAATCCTAACTTGAAATTCGAAATTCAAAATCTGAAATTCCTCAAATGTCTGACTTCTTTAATTTCAGGTAACTGAAGTAGTTGAATAGAAATGTCCAGACTATTACAATGGCTGTTGAGCCAAGATCTACGTAATCCTGAATTTCCTGGAAAGCATATCTTGAATATGGTATTCTGATCAGATTCCAAATAGATCTCATTGGGAAGAAAGGAATTATCCAGGGAAGTTGATCGTCAATGTTAGACGTTATAATGGCTTCTATCATTTGTGATAACAGAAGTAAGATGATAGTGAGCCCGGAGCGTTGGACAAGAATGCTTAACATCAACGCATACGAAAGAAAGAAAAAGATTTCCAGAAAGTATGCAGGAAAGAATTCAAGATCGGTGATGACTTTATCGAGTTCAATGGAAGGACTATAGATCATTCCGGTTACTAATCCAATCACAAAGATCATTGCCACACTCATTAAGCTGAGTAATACGTTAGTTAATATCTTCGATAACAAAAACTCAAAGCGACTTAATCCATCAATAATATTCTGGCGTAAGGTTCGATATGAAAATTCATTCGTAACGGAGATCACTACCATGATTGCCAACACTATTTTGAGTGATCCGCTGAACCAAATCAGGTTCAACCACACATCTGGAAAGTGGTATAGCGGTATTCTGTTAATATTTATTTTTGATCCGAAACCTTCTATGAAACTGGCGAGCCATTTTAAAAACTCCATACCGCTGGCCGTTGCAAAGCCCAGCGTTATAAAATATAATCCACACACTACCCAAAAGGTGCGGTAGCTGGTCAATTTCTTAAGATCTATTTTTAGAAGGTGAAGCATTTCAAGATTATTTACGATGGAAGAATTACGAAATACGATTGATCAGGAACCCGCGAGTATTTCGAGGAATTGTTTTTCAAGACTCTTTTTGCGTGTTACAAGATGTGATGCTGTAACACCTTTGTCAAATAAAAAACGGTTTACATCTTTACCGTGAAAACCATCTCGCAATGTTACTTCATAGAATCCATTCTGGCGTTGTATGGAAGCCGTGCCTGTATATTGCAAAAGTAATTCGTTCAAATTTTCAACATCAGCGCTGATCTCTACCAACTCCGCACCACGACCAACATCATCTACTCTGCCCACATGAACAAGATTGCCTTTCTTTAACACGGCAAAGTGCGTACACACTTTCTGAACTTCATCTAATAAGTGACTGGCAAGAATAATTGTTTTGCCACGCGATGCAATCTTCTTAATCAACTCACGGATCTCAGCAATACCCTGAGGATCTAAGCCGTTAGTAGGTTCGTCTAATATCAAAACAGTAGGCTCATTCAACAAAGCAGAAGCAATAGCCAGGCGTTGCTTCATTCCTAACGAATAGGTTTTGTACTTATCATCTTTGCGATCTGAAAGTTCAACAAGATCGAGCACATTAGAAATATTTTCAGGAGGACATTCCTTGATCATGGCATTAAGCTCAAGATTTTTTTGTCCGCTGAGGTAAGGATAAAATATTGGGTGTTCTAATACAGCACCAATTTTTTTACGAACCTGGTTGGAGGGAACTTCACCAAACCATGAGTATTCACCACGAGTAGGATTAACAACGCCCATCAGCATACCCAGTGTTGTCGTTTTACCACTGCCATTGGGGCCTAGCATTCCAAACACCTGGCCTGCCTTCACATCAAGGCTGATCTGATTGACAGCGCAAAGTCTGCCGAAATTCTTAGTAAGATTTTTAATGGAGAGTACGTTTTCCAACCTGCAACTATTTAGTTAAAAATGATTTATCCACGTTGTCAACAATTTATTCGTGGCTTTTGTGATGATCTTTGTCGTTATCTTTATTCGAAAATGCTTTGATCTTGTCCGTAATGTCAGAGCTTTCATCAATAGTTTTGTATAGCTGGGTAACTTTATCAAGTGCTATTCTTCCAACAATATCCAATACGTATAAACTAGCTGAATCGTTTACCAAAACAATCATGCCTTTTGTTTTGCCATTGCTTTCTTTCAGATAAACATCAAAGTTTTTTCCTTGGTAACGACTGGTCATGATTTCTTCAAAAGCTTCTGCTTTATAATCGGCTGTTACTTTTTTGTAATTAAAATCTTTTGCTTTGTTGATCATGAGAAGCTTCATCTTCTCAATATCCTTGATGAGTTCATCAAAGCCTTTATCTTCCTTCTGGTTAAGCATCCGAAGCGTGTTGTTGTAGAAGAAAAAAGCCATAGCATCAGTATACTTCTTGCTCAATGCTTCTGTTGTTTTACTCTGTCCAAAGCTTGATGAGCTAATCAAGGCAAGCACAACAACTATTTTGGTGAAATTGATTTTCATATTGCTACTCTATAAATGTAGTTGAAACAGAATCGATTGTGTTATGAAAAGAAGTAACCACAAGCTCACGTGTTTGCAACGTTACGAGGTGCTTGTGGTTATGAAAATTTATTTACCCGTAGTTGGTGCTGGCTTTTTGTCAAGCTTCTGCAAATTCTCAAGTCCTTCAACATTCATCTTCTTGCCAATATGCGAAACCTGTTTCAAGTCAATCTCGCCATAGAGGCTCATCACCATAAAGTTTGTTGTGCCGCCCATGATCATTAAAAGCTCTGAAATTTTTCCACCGTTTTCTTTAATCAAAAACTTCATGTCTTTATCCTTATCACGCACAGACATTAACTCTTCATAATCCTTTATAGGAATCAACTTAAATGCTTCTGCGTATAATTCGCGTGAGTTTCTGGCGTCTTCCTTTGCGAGAATACGTAAGCCTTTCAATTTACTGATAGCATCAAGTATTTCTTTGTCCTCGGCAGTCTCAGCATCCATGTTGGTAAAAAGACTAAACATCTTGCTTGACACTGTTACCTGGCTAAACGATTCATCATTCTGGTATTTGCTAAAAAATTTCGTGATGGCATCTTGTGCGTTCGCACCTACAATCACTCCCATCAACATCACTATCATTATTATCTTTTTCATATCGTTATTATTTACGTTCACCTGTTTACTAAAACTTCATTTACATTTTTGTGCTTTTCTCTTTCTTCCTGATTTCTTCCTGTGCTTCGTTGAAGAGATTTATCTTTTTAGCCTGCTCTTCGGCTTTGCCAAAACTTTTAGAGATCATCAGCAATGCTTTCTTTGTTTCTTCAAACGCCAGCTTAGGATCTTCGTATGTGTCAACTGTTTCCGGAGGATTTGTACTACGAACCTCTTTACGAACAAACCATATCGCCACCATCAACACGGCAACACCAGCTGCAATGCGCATTGTGTTATAGAAGAACGTTATGGTTTTGCCTTTTGCTTTCGGAACAGAAGCAAGCACCTGTTCATCAAAAGATACATCAGTGATGGATTTTTTTTTCTGTTGCTGAAAGTATTGAAACATGGCTGCGGTTTCTTTCCATTGCTCTGGAATATCTTTCTGCTGAAAGTAATGATGAAGCTGTTGTTCCTCTTCCAGACTGGTCTCGCATTCCCAATAGCGCGCCAGTAATTCTTCTATTCGTTTAGAGTCCATAAGCATTGATCTTCATCAGTTTTTCACGCACAGCATTTCGGGCACGGAATAAATTTACTTTTACCTGGTTCATGTCCAGTTCCAGAATATCGCATATCTCATTGTAACTGTAACCTTCAACATCGCGAAGGTGAATTACCTGGCGTTGCTTTTCAGGCAAGGCCGCTATCAGGTTTCCTATGCTTTGCATACTTTCCTGTAATTCGGTGGTTTCATACGGCGTTGGTTCATGTTGACGAACTTCGTAAGCTTCTTCAAGCGGCTGCGTTGTTTTGCGACTTAAAGAACGAATGCGATCAAGTGAAAGATTTTTGGTGATGCGCATACACCAGGCCTCCCAGTTTTGAACTTCATTCATTTGCTCACGTCCTTTCCAGACCCGGATCAGCACCTCTTGTACTACATCTTTGGCTTCATCTTCATTGCCTAAAAACCTCAAGGCAAAGCGATAAAGCTTATTTTTAGAAGGCATTACCCGGTTTTGAAAAGCTTCTAAGTTCATGTTGTTCGTTTCAATAATGAGACGACGTCAGGTAGTGGATGTTACAGACTGCTCTTAAACTTTTTTGATTATTTTTTTCGTTTGGCCTTAACCTCGCGGATCAGCTTCAAATAAAACAAACTAAAACACCGAATATTCGCATATATTAAACTTAATAAAAAAGAGGTAATTAAGGAGTACGAAGAAACGGGTTTTGTGCTTTTAACCCTGAAATCAAGTCCTAAACCAACATTCAACAAAAAATTAACCTGGGCCGGAACTCTTTTTAAGCCTAATCGTTGTAGATACAACAATCATTAAAACATTTAAACTAAAACTCAAAACTATGGCACTCTGGAAAATTGACAACGCTCACTCAGAAGTAAAATTCAAAGTAAAGCACTTAGTAATTTCAACCGTTACCGGTCACTTCAATCAATATGATGCTTCGGCTGTGACTGAAAAAGAAGACTTTAGCGACGCTAAAATTTCATTTGAAGCTAATGTTAACAGCATTGACACCAAGAACGAACATCGTGATGGACACTTGAAGTCTCCTGATTTCTTTGATGCTGCTAATCATCCTAAAATAGAATTTGTTTCCACATCCTTAAATTCAAAATCAGGTGGTGAATTTGAGCTTAACGGTAATTTAACGGTTAAGGGAATAACCAAGCCTGTAAAACTTGATGTGATTCACAACGGAACTGTAAAAGGCTTTGGCGGAAGCTTTGACGTGGCTGCATTTGAAATTTCTGGAAAAATAAACCGTCAGGATTTTGGTTTAACATGGAGTGCCTTAACTGAAACTGGTGGCGTAGTCGTAAGTGACGATGTGAGGTTTGAGATATTGGCAGAGTTTAAGAAAGCCTAGTCAACAGTCCATGGTCAATAGTCCATTGAAAAGTACATTGCAAACTTCCATGGACTATTGACTATAGACCAGTGACTAATAACTATCTTCGAGCTATGAACCGAGGCGATTTTATAAGACAAACCCTATCGGGAATATTTACCATGAATACATTAAAAGATTTACATCAATTCAGCTCAACATTAAAGGAAGAAGAAACTAAATCGCCTCTTCTTTTTGTCGGGCACGGTTCACCCATGAATGGCATTGAAGACAACGAGTTCAGCCAACGCTGGAAAGAAATGGGTAAGAGTCTTCCAACACCAAAAGCTGTATTAGTTATCTCCGCTCATTGGTTCACGAAAGGTACATTCATCACGGCCATGGAGAACCCGAAGACGATTCATGATTTTTATGGTTTCCCGAAAGCTCTTTTTGATGTACAATATCCTGC
>DATCRE010000298.1:0-5837 GCA_036569145.1 Cyclobacteriaceae bacterium | reverse complement strand
CAGGATTTCAGACTAGGTGAAACAAGTGGAGGTAGAACTTTTGTTTATGGCTTGCCCGAAGTTAATCGTGAGCAGATAAAGAAAGCCAGCAACATTGCAAATCCAGGTTGCTTCGCTACCGCCATTCAATTAGGTTTGGTTCCATTGGCATCAGCAGGTTTGTTGAAAGAAGTTTATGCAACAGGCATCACAGGTTCAACCGGTGCCGGACAAAAGCTTCAGGACACAACACACTTTACCTGGCGTGCTAATAACATATCTGCTTACAAAACATTAGCGCATCAGCACTTAAAAGAAATAGGCCGAACGATAAAACAACTTCAAGCCTCTTTTGATAAGCCAATAAACTTTGTACCCTGGCGTGGTGATTTTGCGCGCGGTATTTTTGTCAGTTCCGTTGTAACAACTGATCTTTCACTGGAGGAAGCTCAGAAGTTGTATAAGCAATATTATCAATCACATCCCTTCACGGTTGTAGCCGATGAACAGATAGACATGAAGCAAGTGGTGAACAGCAACAAGTGTTTAGTGTTTTTGGAAAAAGAAGGTGATAAGCTAGCGATTCATACCGCTATCGATAATCTTGTTAAAGGTGCATCCGGTCATGCAGTTCAGAATATGAACCTGATGTTTGGCCTTGATGAAACATCTGGATTGAAGTTGAAGTCTATTGTGTTTTAGCCTCACCCCAAGCCCTTCTCCTTTGGAGAAGGGCTTGGGGTGAGGCTAAAAGAAGAGGGACTTAGTTAAAAATCAGATTGTCAAGATTCAGCGATGACTCTTTAAACTTTAAATCAACCCGAAATGAAATTATTTGATGTATATCCCTTATTTAATATCAATCCGGCCAAAGCACAAGGATCATGGCTGTGGGATGATAAGGGTGAAAAATATTTAGATCTCTATGGTGGCCATGCTGTTATTTCTATTGGTCATTCACATCCTCATTATGTAAAATCACTAAGCGATCAGTTAAGCAAGATTGCATTTTATTCGAACAGTGTTCAGAACCCACTGCAGGAAAAGCTTGCCGAAGTTTTGGGACATGTTTCAGGTTATCCTGAGTACCAGCTCTTTCTTTGTAACTCAGGTGCCGAAGCAAATGAGAATGCATTGAAGACCGCTTCATTTATTACGGGTCGTAAAAAAGTTATTGCGTTTAAGAAAGCTTTTCACGGTCGCACATCAGGAGCGGTGGCAGCAACAGACAATCCTAAAATTGTATCGCCTTTTAATGCTGGTCATGATATTGTGTTTGTGCCCATGAATGATGAACAGGCTTTTGAAAATGTTCTTGATAATACCATTGCAGCAGTTATCATTGAAGGTATTCAGGGTGTTGGTGGTATACAAGTTCCTGATGATACGTTTCTTCAGTTCATTCAGAAGAAATGTGAAGAGAATGGATCATTATTAATCCTGGATGAGATTCAATCCGGTTACGGTCGTACAGGTAAATTCTTTGCACATCAGCATGCAGGCATCAAGCCTCATTTGATTACCATGGCTAAAGGTATGGGCAATGGTTTCCCGATAGGTGGAGTATTGTTGCATCCTGATATCAAGTCATGGAGCGGAATGTTAGGAACAACCTTTGGGGGAAATTATTTAGCTAGTGTAGCAGCGCTTTCTGTATTAGAGATCATTGAAAAAGAAAATCTCATTCGTAATGCAGAGCGTGTTGGTGATTATATTCTTGAGGCTGTAAAAAAAGTAAAACATGTTCAGAATGTTCGTGGTCGCGGACTTATGATTGGTATTGATTTGCCTGAAGCATTCAAACAAGTTCGTCACGACTTGTTGTTCAAGGATCATATTTTTACCGGGGAGGCTAAACCAAATACCATTCGTTTATTACCTTCGTTGGCCTTAACAAAAGAGGAGGCAGATATATTTTTAAATGCATTTAGCAAAACCCTTCAGGCATGAAACACTTTCTCTCGGTTGAAGACGTAGCAGACATCGATAAGCTTGCCAAGCAGGCATTGAAATACAAATCAAAACGCTTTCATAATAAAGATCTGGGCGAAGGAAAAACGATTGGAATGATATTTCTCAATCCAAGTTTGCGTACGCGCATCAGCACACAAGTAGCAGCGCGCAACCTGGGTATGGAAGTCATTGTTTTCAACATCGACAAAGAAGGCTGGCAATTGGAATTTGCTGATGGTGCTGTTATGAACGGCACAAAAGCAGAACATGTAAAAGAAGCTGCTGCTGTTATTGGTCAGTATGTTGACATCCTTGGCATTCGTACATTTCCTGGCTTGATAAATCGTCATGAAGATTATAGTGAGCAAGTGATTAATCAATTTGTAAAATACGCCGGTAAGCCTGTAATAAGTTTGGAAAGTGCAACGCTTCATCCTTTGCAAAGTCTTGCTGATGTTATAACGATCAAAGAATTATTCAAGGAAAAGCGTAAGCCAAAAATTGTACTGACGTGGGCACCTCATGTTAAAGCATTACCGCAGGCTGTCCCCAACTCATTTGCAGAATGGATCAACGCATGGGACGTTTCTGATTTTGTAATCACACATCCTGAGAACTACGAACTGGAAGAACGCTTTGCTGGCAAGGCTACGATTGAATATAATCAGGATAAAGCACTTGAAGGAGCAGACTTTGTATATGTAAAGAATTGGTCATCCTATAAAGACTATGGTAAGATTCTTAATACCGATCCTGCGTGGATGATCACGTCAAAGAAAATTGCAAGAACAAATAACGGCAAGGTGATGCATTGCTTACCAGTGCGCAGAAATCTTGTTATAGCTGACGAGGTGTTGGATGGACCAAACTCTATAGTTGTTCAGCAGGCAGGTAATCGTGTATGGGCAGCACAGGCAGTTCTTGCAGAATTGTTGAAGAAGAATAAATAGCATTATGGATAAACTTTTCATCATCAAGATAGGTGGCAATGTATTAGATAATCCGACAGCGTTAAATAGTTTCCTGGCTGACTTCGCTTCTATTAAAGCACACAAGATTCTTATTCACGGTGGAGGAAAGATTGCTACTAAAATTGGCGATCAACTGGGCATACAATCGAACTACGTCAATGGTCGTCGCATTACCGATGAAGCTACGCTTGATGTAGTGACTATGGTTTATGGTGGCTTGGTAAATAAACAACTTGTTGCCAAACTGCAAACACTTGGTTGTAATGCAATGGGCTTTACAGGTGCTGATGGTAATCTCATTCAAGCTACAAAGAGACCTATAAAAGATATTGACTATGGATTTGTAGGTGACGTAACAAAGCAAGGTGTTAATGTAGATTTACTTTCACTGTTATTGAAAAATAATACAGTGCCAGTGTTTGCTCCACTCACACACGCTAGTGGAAATATTCTCAATACCAACGCCGACACGATAGCTTCTGTTCTTGCTGTAGCACTTAGTCAGAACTTTGATGTTCGACTTATTTATTGCTTTGAAAAGAAAGGTGTGTTGCGTGATGTGAATGATAATGCTTCTGTAATTCGTCATTTGCCTAAAGCATTATATGAAGATCTTTTGAAACAACAGGCTTTCGCTGATGGCATACTACCGAAGCTTGAGAATGCATACAGTGCAATTCGTGAAGGTGTAAAAGAAGTGTTAATAGGAGAGGCGGGCGACTTAGTGGTGAACACCGGAGCAAAAACAGATGGAACGTTAATTACAGAATAATCTGCCCGTGATGATGACCATCATGGTAAGAATTTAAAAATGGAAACGCTATTTATTAAATCACTTGATCTTCTGCAACGGCTTATTGCTACGCCATCCTTTAGTAAGGAAGAAGATAAAGTGGCAACAATCATTGAAGATTATTTCAAATCACACCAGGTACAAACCAACAGGCTTGGTAATAACGTATGGGTAAAAAATAAATATTTTAATCCAACGCTTCCCACAGTATTATTAAACTCTCATCACGATACTGTGAAACCTAATACTGGTTATACGCGCGATCCGTTCACACCAGAAATCATCGATGGTAAATTGTATGGTCTTGGAAGTAATGATGCAGGCGGACCGCTGGTATCGCTCATTGCCACATTTTTACATTACTACGAGCGCCAGGATTTAAAATATAATGTTATTCTGGCGGCTACGGCCGAAGAAGAAATTTCAGGAACAGGTGGAATTGAAAGCATCTGGAGTTTATTAACACCAATTGATTTTGCTGTTGTAGGAGAGCCTACATTGTGTGACATGGCAACAGCTGAGAAAGGGTTAATGGTGCTTGATTGTGTTGCCCCTGGAAAACCTGGACATGCTGCACGTGAAGAAGGTATCAATGCCATCTACCAGGCGATGGATGATATTCAGTGGATCAGGAATTATAAATTCCCGAAGAAGTCTTCGACATTGGGTGAAATGAAAATGACTGTAACGATCATCAATGCAGGGAAACAACATAATGTTGTGCCTGGCGAATGCCCGTTTACAATTGACGTTCGTGTAACAGATCAGTATACACTTGAAGAAGCGCTTGAAATCATTCGGCAAAATGTGAAGAGTAAAGTAACACCACGATCGTTGCGCATGCGTCCGTCTGGCATTGACGAGAATCACCCTGTTGTGCTGTCTGCGAAGAAATTAGGATTGAAGTTATACGGCTCGCCTACAACATCCGATCAGGCTATGATTCCTGTGGCTTCTGTTAAAATGGGTCCTGGTGATTCTGCCCGTTCACATTCAGCAGACGAATTTATCTATGTAGACGAAATTCGTATAGGCATAGAAAAATATATCAGCCTCCTTGATAATGTTATTCTGTAACTAAAAAGGAGAACAACAAATAACTCAAAGCTCACAGCCAATAGCTCGAAGCTCTTTTAAAAAGATAGATATGAAACTCTGGCAAAAAGATAAAGCATCATTAAAGGAAGTTGAACGCTTCACCATTGGCAAAGATCAGGATATGGATATGTTCCTGGCTCGCTTTGATGTGCTGGGTTCATTGGCTCACATTACTATGCTGGAGTCCATCAATCTTCTGACACGTAATGAACTGAATGTATTGTCAGCAGAGTTGAAACAAATTTATAAGAAGATTGAGATTGGTCAGTTTAAAGTTGAAGAAGGTGTTGAAGATATTCATTCTCAGGTAGAGCTTGAGCTTACTAAAAAGCTTGGTGATGTAGGAAAGAAAATTCATAGCGGTCGTTCGCGTAATGATCAGGTTCTTGTTGATGTTAAACTATACCTCAGATACGAGATACAAGAAGTTGTAAGAGAAGTTAAAAATCTGTTTGACTTGTTATTGATTCAGAGTGAGAAATTTAAAGCAAACCTGTTGCCTGGCTATACACATTTGCAGTTAGCAATGCCTTCATCTTTTGGATTATGGTTTGGTGCTTATGCCGAAAGCCTCGTTGATGATGTTGTAACATTGCAAGCTGCTTATCAAGTCACGAATAAAAATCCATTAGGCTCTGCTGCAGGTTATGGTTCATCCTTTCCATTGAACAGAACGATGACTACAAAGCTGCTTGGCTTTGAATCGCTTAACTATAATGTGGTTTATGCGCAAATGGGTCGTGGCAAGACAGAGCGTATTGTATCCAGTGCGTTAGCAAATGTGGCAGCTACTATTGGTAAGTTATCCATGGACGCATGTTTGTTCTTGAATCAGAACTTTGGCTTCATCAGCTTCCCGGAAGAACTTACAACGGGTTCAAGCATCATGCCACATAAAAAGAATCCCGATGTTTTTGAATTGGTGCGCGCGCGATGCAATCAATTAACGGCGTTACCTAATGATATTCTCATGTTGACGGCTAATCTTCCGTCAGGTTATCATCGTGATTTGCAATTGTTGAAGGAGATATTGTTCCCAGCGA
>DATCRE010000297.1:0-9228 GCA_036569145.1 Cyclobacteriaceae bacterium | reverse complement strand
ACTTTTACGGATACAGGTCTTGAGCCTTCAGCAATCTATAATTACAAAATAAGAGGTGTAAATAATACAGGAAGATCGGAATACACGCCGCTTGCTGCAAATCAATACCTGGTACTAACCACAACGACCGACTCTGTGGTTCCGACAGCGCCGACAAATTTAGTGGCCACAAACACCGCTATAAAAACCATTACACTTACCTGGCAACCTGCAACTGATAATACAGGTATTCGGAGATACCAGATTTATTATGGATCGCAGGTAAGCATGACTACTTCTAATCAAACAACGATTAAACTCACCGGGCTTGATCTGAATACTACTTATGCGTTTACAGTCAAGGCCGAAGACCTGGGAGGAAATCTTAGCAGCGCCAGCAATTCTGCGAGTGCCAGCACTTTTGTAAATGGACTGTATTATGAGCACAGCACCGGCGCCTGGAGCAGCCTTGATGCTATTGACTGGTCTATTGTAGAATATTCAGGCAGGGTTTCTAATTTCACATTAGCTCCAAGAACACAGGAGGATTATTTCAATTTTAAATTTGAAGGCTATCTCAACATAACCACTGGTGGATCATATCAATTCAGAACTGCTTCTGACGACGGAAGCCGCGTAGAGTTAGATAATGTTGTGGTAGTAAATAACGATGGTGTACATGAAAGTAAAACTGTCACGGGGCCTGCACAAACATTAACAGCGGGGCCAAAAGTTATTGTTGTTCGTTACTTTGAATTTACAGCAAGTCAAACGCTAAGTGTGAAATACAAAGGTCCTGATACAGGTAACTTGTGGATTGCCATACCTGATAGTGCTCTGCAAAGTGGAAGAACACCGATACCTACCGTAGTTACATCAACAAACAATGCCATGGCAGAAGCTGCAGAAATAAATGTCTATCCCAATCCATCGAGCAGAGATGATATTAATGTGAAGATTAATACATCAGAAGAATCGCAGGGTTATATCACATTAACAGATTTAACAGGAAGACCTGTGTACGAAGGCAGGTTTGAAGCAGCACAGCTTCGTGAAGGTGTAAAAATAGCAGTAGAAAGAAATTTAAAAGAAGGCATATACATTATTCGTTTACATCAGAATAACATTTCACAACAGCGGAGAATTGCAATTCAAAACTGAGATCATAACAAATTTCTCGATAAATTCTCTCTCTCTAACCCTGAAAACCAGTCCTCATAACGAGGCTGGTTTTTCTATGACATTTATTTTATAGGAGATGGCTCATTGCGCTTTCTTCTTCCCAACAGAAAACGAGCGCGTAATATTAAAGCCAAAATGGATGCCACCATTTTTAAAACTGTCGGTGGTTTCGGTTATAACGGTGCGATCTATCATGCCTAAGCTATTGGTGAACACCATTTGAAATACGTGTCCCCCGGTTTCTATATCAAAACCAAAGCCCAATGCATTATAGTAGGGAGTATTCTCATGCGGATTAATTCTATAAAAATATTCTGCTGTTAATGTAAAGCTGCGTGTTACTTTATAGCGTCCACCAAAACCAATTGCCATGTCGTCGTTGTTTTCATAAGAACCACTAACGCTATTGCGATGAACAAAAACCGGCATGACTTGTATGGAAATTTTAGACGACATTTTTCTAGCGATAAGTAATTCACCCACATACGCGAGTCGATCAGTAAAAGCAACATCAGGATTATCGGAAGCTTTGGGCGAGGTTTTAATCGTTGCTGAACCAACAGCAGTAATTGTAAATGGAAAACTTCTTAAGCCTTTACTTTGTCTTGCAATTTTATATTTCAGGTATCCATCATAGGTTTTGTCGCTTGAACTTCTTCCCAGAGAAATTCCTAACCGGTCTGTTATACCATATTCAAAACCCATTCTCATAACAGCTTCGTCCATTCCCCAAAGATTATACGAACCGGAATTGAGCGCTCCGAAACGATGAGAGAAGATAACTTCAAGTTCGCCTTTTCCTCGTGTCTCAACTGATTGACCGTTAACGAGACGAGATCCTTTAAATGTTTGACCAATGTATTGCGTCTCCTTCTTTTCCTGCTCCTCCAGTTCTTTCATAAGATCATCCTGGGCATATAAATCTATTGGTAGATTCAGAATAGTTGCCAGAGTGATAAAGACAATGAAATATTGATATTTATTTCTTACTGGTAATGTCATAGTGAAAAAATTATTCTAAAGGTTTATATGTAAATGATGTCGTAGCTTCTACCTGTTCTGCAATGTTCTGCCAAAGTAATGAGTTCGTTTACGTGGTCTTTATCATTGATGCTGCTTTTAATTATTTAATGCTCCATCATTTACCCAGCAGGTAATGAGATTGATTTGTGTTTGTGTAAGTGAGCCTGCTGAAGAGTTAGAAGGAGGCATCGTTTTGTTTGTTACCTCTGATTTTATTTTCGATGCGTTTGAATTGACACGTGCGTATGTTGTAAGGTTTGGACTTTTACTTCCATTGTGACAACCTGAAATGGCACATTTGGTTGTAATAATAGAGTTGATGTCAGATGCAAAGCTTGGCCCTTCGCGAGTTATAGTGGCACTGGTAGTAGTGGGGCAATTAGTTGAATCTATTACAGAAATAGAGTAGGTTCCAGCCGTAAGACCCGTAAATGTATTCGAAGATTGATATGCATTGGAATTTATTTTATACTGATAAGGTTCAGTTCCTCCGGTGACAGAAACAGTTAGTGTTCCATTGGCAGTAGGGCATCCTGTGTTTGCAGTGGTGCTTACACTTAAAGCAACTGTTGATTCCGCATTGTTCACGGAAGCAATCTGACTCACCACGCAACCATTATAATCCTTGGCGGAAAGAGTATAGCTGCCAATAGTTAAGTTACTAAACACACTATCCGATTGATAAGCTCCATCGTTGATACTGAATGTATAACCTGAAACACCTCCACTGGCAGAAACGGTAATGCTGCCATCAGCAGCACTGCACGAACTTGCATTTGTTGTAGCAGCAACTTTCAAAGACAGGTTATCGCTTTTACAAACACTTGATTGAATTTCAGAATCGTGATAAACACAAGCTGAAAAGAGTACGGCTGTACTGGCGGAGATAATTTTACTACGCAGCATCCTTATTGGTTTGATTGTTATTTTATTCATGTTAATGTTTAAACAGTTAACAAATCAACGTAAAGACTCGCTTTATTATGTGAGTTCTTGATCAGTATTCAGGATGAGAAAACAGGCATTCGCCGAAATAAAAAATTCGTCTACTAATAATTGTGATTAACCTAATGTTTGCTGTTTGTATTCTGAAATGAAAATTATTTCAGTTTATATTGTATAACAATTCTTGCAGACCGGAGTTGATCTTTACATGATATAGATTGTTAGTTGATATTTCGGTGAATCAGTTTTTTGTGCAGGTTAAGTAGTTGTTACAAGTAATAATAAAAGTGAATAAATCTGCTGTAAGCATTTAGTGGTTTTGTTTTTTAACTTAATATTAAAAGTATGTATACAGTTATTTTGTTTTTGCAGGGTATAGGTTTCCAGGAATTACTGTTGATTGGTGTGTTTATCCTGATCTTCTTTGGGGCAAAGCGAATTCCGGAATTTATGAAAAGTATTGGGAAGGGTGTGCGTGAGTATAAGGATGTGATGAGTGACATGGACAGGGAAGTACAAGGTGTTAAGAAAGATATTCCCAAGATCGATTAACACCAGTTATTGACTATTAAGGCATCTCTGATGTATTTGTATTTTCTCCCGGTTGGGTATAAAGTGAGAGGAGAGAGTTAAAGAGTTCGGAGATGTCCTTAATTAATCAGCTTCATCAAGTCCTTTAAATTCTGCTTCATCCAGGTTAACCCTTACCTCTTTAAGAATATCATCCAGTTCTGTGGCTGATATATTCAAATGTTTCAGCAACTCCTGTCCATTCTCACTTAGCTCCGCTTCGTGCCCTATTAAATTTACCAAACCTAAAATCCGCGCTAACGGACTTCTTACTTTGTGTGCATTGATAAATGCATGATGAATGATGCGCTTGTTTTGATTTATAATGGTTTGCGTTCTATGCTCAACAAGAGCATTCAGGTTTTCATTAATTTGTTTTAGTTCTTCACCTGAAGCCAGCAGCTCTTCTTCTGACGTTCTTAGTTCTTCATTCTTGGCTTGAATCTCTTTATTAACGTCAGTCAGCTCCTGATTGAGTTTGTTTGCTTTGTCTACACTTTGCTGTAGTTCTGTTTTTAAGGCGAGCAATGTTTGAAGATTCAATGCATCCTGTACAGTTCGCTTTCGGATAGTATAACTCCAGATACCAGATACCAGACAAACACACGATGCTAAGGCACCATGAAACAGAAACGTAGTCAGATCCATGTAGCTTAACTTCGTAAAATATATTTGCTCGTAGCCAATGTATTGCAAATAAGCGAATGTGCCATGGTGTATAACAACCAGGACAATCAGCGGAACTTGTAATCGCCAGTTTTGATAAATGATAAGTATAGTAGAGCAGATAAATACCCAGAAGTGCATTTCGGCCATGCCATGCATTTGATAAATATATTGTGCAGCAAACACGGCATAGACAGCACTCAGTACGAATTGATAGAGGTTAGCGTTTGGTAATAATTTTTTAGTGATATAATAAGCGAACACACATAAACCACCAACGCCGAAAGCGATTAACCATGTATCATAAAAGAAAGCGATCAGAATTCCGAAGATGAACATTAAGGCTAATGTACCTTCTGCGAACTTATCAGCTTTAGCGTATATTCCTTTGTAAAGAGTATCAAAGTCATGATCATTGAGTGCGTAATGAAATGCAGAGCCGGTCTTCATAAATTTCCAATCGCATTTTCTTTCTGTGAAATACTGCATCCGTAAGAATGGGTGGCCAGCTCGCTAAAGTGTGGTGGGTTTTTTAAGCTAATCAATGAGTCCAATGCCATTTGTACAAAATTACTGTTTGCATCTGTGCAGTATCGCGACCTGTTATAATTTCCTCTGAAGTATAATTGATTGGTAGATTGTATAAGAGCGGCTTGTGGAGTAGAGTATACGCCACAGGCTTTTGCTAAAGTTTCAGTTCCATCAACTACTATGGTAACATCTCTATCGATTAATTTTTTAGCACCTGCAACTTTATCCTGACTGGTTACGACTACAAAGAAATCTACTTTATCGGAATAATTTTTCTGTAAAGTTTGAAAGTGTTTGATGTTGAATCTTGAACACGGACAATCCGGATTAAAAAAATGAAATAATCTTGGCCTGGAATAATGCTGAGGAATTAGAACCGAATCATATTTTATTACATCGCCTGGAAGGACTACCTTATAATCCTGGGGCACGGGTGTGGGTAGCAAGTACTGAATTTCCTGGTACCAGAATATCCCTGCAATGGCCGAAAACACGCCAACCAGAATAAAACTCACAATAGCTATTCTCACAAAGTCCTAATTAACAACCAAACTATAGCGCAATAACAATGGGCCATTAAAATGCCAACATATAAAGTTAATATAATCAAACAAAATTAGGTAAGCGGGAAATCTTAATGTAAGGTTCTTATCTTACATAAGTGGTATACGGTCTCCACTTTTATAGCGGGCGGCATCTTCATTTTTATTTCTACCTTTAAAGAGCAAATTTCGATAATGGAAGATATACATATACGTTGTCCTAAATGTAAGTGGGAACCTGATGGAAAGCCGTATTGGCAATGCACGTGTGGTCATCAATGGGATACTTTTTCAACAGCTGGTCGTTGCCCGAATTGTAAAAAGATCTGGGAGGATACTCAATGCATAATACATGCAGGTGGATGTACAGCCTGGAGTCCGCATCTTGACTGGTATGAAGGCCTCGATGAAATTATTGAAAGATTAAAAGAAGAGATTAAACAACGATGGCTTGTAGAGCATTAGTTATCGGTTAGTAGTCATTAGTCAGAAGTCATTGGTCATTGGAAATTAGTCATTAGGTTAGTGCGATTATTAATAGTAATGATCAATGTTTTAGGTTCAAAGTTTCAAGTTCAAGGTTTGCCGGCGTAAGCAACCTTGAACCTGGAACTTTGAACGATGACTAATTTCCAATGACCAATGACTACTAATCTACTGACCAATGACTAACGTCCATATAATAATTTAAAATTTGGATTCACTAACCCATATAGCATTAGGTGCATGCATAGGAGAGATCCTCGCTTCGAAAAAAATAGGCAAAAAAGCCCTGGTCGTTGGAGCTATTGCTCAGAACATTCCAGACGTTGATATTGTTTGTTCTTTCTGGATGACTCCTGCTCACGATGTATTGGCACATCGCGGATTTACACATTCATTTTTATTTGCAGGACTTATCTCCGTGTTGCTGGCCTGGCTTGCACAGCGATGGTGGAGTCGTGCAGCCAACACATCGTTTAAATTCTGGTTTACTTTTTTTGCTATCCAGGTAACAGTTCATGTTTTACTCGATGCATTCAATGCTTACGGAACGGGTTGGTTCATTCCCTTTAGTCCGTATCGTGTTTCCTTTAATGCGCTTTATGTTGTTGATCTGTTTTATTCTGTGCCAATGGCTATTCTTGGTTTCCTGTTATTCGTGTTGCATATCAATAATACTTCGCGAATGCATCTGGCTTATGGTGGCATTGTTGTGAGCACACTCTACCTCAGTTATGGAGTTATTAATAAACTGCAAGTCAATTCTGATGTTAAAGCTATTTTAGCAAATCAGCATATTCATTACAATCAATATTTCTCGACGCCAACACCTCTTAATAATTTGCTTTGGTTTGTTGTGGCATCTAATGACGATGGCAACTTTGTAGGCTATCGCTCTGTGTTTGATAACAATGATGAAATGAAGCTGACTTTTTTTCCACGACAAGATTCTCTATTAACAAAACATGCTGATGCAGATGAAGTGAATACACTCAAACAATTTTCGCAAGGCTATTATATGGCAGAGAAGAAAGGCGATACACTTATTTTTAATGACTTACGATTTGGGCAAGTAACGGGAGGCTGGAAAAATCCTGAAGTGGGTTTTGCATTTCATTATTATTTATATCCACCCGAACTTGATAACCACCTTGTAGTGCAACGCGGCAGATTTGAAAATTGGGATAACGCAACAATTCATTCTTTCCTGGACCGAATTAAAGGCGCTCAATAGACACTATGCCTTCTTTTGTTTGAAGTTAAAGAAGAAAATAAAATACAGGAATCGGAAAACTTCATAGGCAAAGCGTTGAACAGATCGGTTCCAGAGATTAGTTTGTCGATTCACATCTTCCTGCGTAATCAGGTCACAATCTTCTGCAATGATGCTGTCGAGTGTGCGATTAACTTCGTGCGTAAAGCCAGGATTGTGAATGTCGAGATTTAATTCAATGCTACCGTAAGCGCTTAATGTATTGAAGTTATAAGAGCCGACCGTTACCCAATGATTGTCATACGTAGCGATCTTACCGTGTAATACTTTTTGCCGGTATTCATAAATTTCAATATTTCGTTTCAACAACCACGGATAAAAGAAACGCTCTGCTTGTTTGGCAAGTACAATGTCAGAGATACGGGTTAATATAATTCTGATCTTTACACCACGCTTTGCAGCCCTACTCATTCTTTTTCTGAATGAACGACCTGGCAGGAAATAACTCGACATGATGGTGATTTGAGTTTCTGCCCGATCAAACATTTCAAGATAGCTTCTCGAGATCTGATTTTTATTACGAAGCCAGTCGTTAATCCGAATGCGAACAAAGCAATCGCTGCTCTCTGTAAAGGGAATACGCGATGAAGGAATTTTAAACTTTCTCATCCTTCCGGACCAGATCTGAAGACAACGGTTGTACAATCCTACCGATGTTTCACCTTTTACATACACAGCCCAATCAAGCCATGCAGGCTCATCAGGCATGTCATTGTAACGGTTGCTTATATTCAGTCCTCCAACGAGGCTATGCAGTCCATCGGCTACAAAGATTTTATGATGCATTCTTCGTCCTACATAAAACTTTCGACTTTTAAACAAAGGTTCGAACCAACGGAAATGTACACCGGCTTTTTTTAATGAATCTATTATGGATGAATTCAATAAACGTGATGCATAGCCGTCGAGCACCAGGAAAACATTTACACCACGTTGGGCAGCACGAATGAGTGCCTGCGTTACCTGCATGCCTGTTTCATCACCATCGTAAATGTAAATTTGTAAGTGAATGGTTTTTTGAGCTTCATCAATTAATTTCTCCAGGAGTTCGAAGTAAAGGCGACCGCCACGTATTAATTGAATGGTATCGTTTGGAACATATTCGGCAGTGCGTAACGTTTTTTTGATCATACCATGCTTTATATGTTTAAACGAATTTACGAGATACTTTGATATTTTTTGTTCAATGATGTAATGCCCAGGTAAAACCTTCTACCAATAAAGCATTACCTGAAAATTCACATTATGGAAAATCTATCACGGCGATCATTTTTGCATAAGGTTGGTATTGGTACAGCTATGGCGGTAACTGCACCAGCATTGATAAATAAATCATTAGCAAGTGCTGATACGTATGAAGGAAAAAAGTTAAACATAGCATTATGTGGTCTTGGGCGTTATGCCGGTTATGTAGCAGAAGGTCTTGCCTCTGACTCAAAATATTGCCGACTCGCTGGTATTATAACAGGTACACCTGCTAAAGCTGAAGATTGGAAAAAAAGATATAACATACCACAAGCTAACATCTATAATTATCAGAACTTCGATGAGATTGCAAAGAACAAAGATATCGATCTGGTATATGTAATCCTGCCAAACTCCATGCACAAAGAGTACACTATTCGTGCAGCAAAGGCAGGTAAACATGTTATTGTTGAAAAGCCCATGGCACTGACACCTGAAGATTGCCAGGAGATGATTGACGTTTGTAACAAAGCAGGTGTGCAACTGGCTGTTGGTTATCGTTTACATTTTGAACCTTATAATGTCGAATTGAAAAGATTGGGGCAGGAAAAAGTCTTCGGACAGGTTCGGTTGATAGAAGCATCACTGGGTTATAAAAGCGGAGACCCTTCTGAGTGGCGATTGAAGAAAGCGATGTCAGGTGGCGGACCATTGATGAATCTTGGTGTCTACTGTGTTCAAGCTGGCAGGTATATAACAGGAGAGGAACCAGCTTCTGTAACAGCCCAGTTCGGACCTGTAACAAATAAGGAATTGTTTTCAGAAGTAGAAGAGTCGATTACATGGCAA
>DATCRE010000296.1:0-2524 GCA_036569145.1 Cyclobacteriaceae bacterium | reverse complement strand
AGCGCTTGCTCTGCGTTACTTTGCTGAACAAGATCATTTATCTTAATTGATAATGCTGCAACGTGCATACTCTTTTGTTGATCTAATGAAGCCAATCTTAAAACGTGAGGATCTTGTGAGTGATCCGTTTCTTTAGCTGCTGCAACAAATTCTTTAGTAAGCTGGTCATTAAGTTTAATATTACTTTTAAGCTCAGCAATATCAGCTTCAATGTTTTCTATTACGATGTTATGTTGAGCTTTACTATAAGCAATCGTTGAATTCAGAAGTTTCAGCTTTTCGTTGCGTTCAGATTTTAAAGCATTGATTCGATTTGCCAGTCTGTCAATATCCATATCAAGTTGTCTGCTCGATAACTCAACCAGGAGATCTCCTACTTTAACTTCCTGTCCTGAAACAACATTAACATGCTTTACAAGCGATGGCTTCTCTGCACTGATTATATATTCTTTGGCGTAGGTCACTCCTACTGTTGATCTTCCACTGCCATTAAAATAAAGGCGTGAGATTATAAGCATGCTAATAAATAGCACTCCAATGAAAACATAAAACCAAGCTGATCTTTTAGAATTCATATTACAAATCAATTACTGGTGTTTCATTGAGCTCAATTTTTACTTGCGATAGACCGGGAATGAATTTTAATTCCAGGATGAATTCGTTAATGTGCACATGCTGCCGCAATGCAACGGTATATTTATAGCGCATGTTTTTATCTTTATTCAGCGATACGCTGGCAACTCTGAAGTCTGCACAGTTTTTACTCAACACCTCTACAACCGTTGCAAGGTCTTGTGGTTCACTCAATGTAAAATACACGGAATTGCTAAGTGTAAAACTTCTGAACGGTGAGTAATGTAGTATGAAAGCAATTCCACAAAAAATTATAGTACCAACAAAGGAGATCGTAAATCCATAGACGCCCACACCTAATCCTGAGCTTAGCGCTGCAAACAGGAAAAGTACATTGCGAGGGTCATCAATCCTGGTTCTGAACCTGATGATGGCCATAGCTCCGAAAACGCCAAGACCTCTGGCCAGGCTATCACCAACAGCCATCATAACCATAGCAGTGACAACTGCACCAAGCATAAGCGCCTGAAAGAAGTTTTTAGGATAATGATCGCCAGTGAATGTTAACTTATGTGTAATAGCAATAATGGAAGCAAGGATAAAAGACCATACCAATGAGTAGGTAATGTTTACCAGCTCTGGATATTCGTAAACCGGATGATCAGGAAATATTTCAAACATAGATTAATTAGTTATTGGATGCTCCGGGTGTTGGTATGCTGAATGATTTCCACGTATCGGCACCATCGGTAGTTCTTCCAAAGGATACATCCTCCACTTGTGTTTCATATGTGTACTGATTGACGGTACGTCCATCAATGTAATAGATGCCCACGCTTCCGCTGCTGCTGTTTAATTTAAAGTTAGTATGAAGTTCGCCCTGGCTCTTTGTATCATCAGCCCAGATCAATAAATATCCCCCTGCCTGCACTGTTGTTTTTGATGAGTTTGTTGCCGGCACTTTATACTTGAAAGGATTTGTTGAATCATCTGATAAATACATGTTCGCAATGTCGACCGCTGTTGATCCTGCATTATAAATTTCAAGCCAGTCATCATACTCAACTGTGCCGCTATCATTATCAGGACAGCATGATTTATTAGCAGCCATGAATTCATTGATAACCAGGTTTGGCAAGGCATCTGAATTAACAATAAATGAATATAAGGTAGTAGGTGCATCAGCAGGACTTAACGTGATTTTAGCAGCGGTATTCTTTGCTTCGACATAATATTCCACTGTAGCATCAGCACCGATCGCTGGTATTGTTCCTGCATAAATATTATTGGTGGTTAATGTCATCGACACAGTTGTGAATGAACCTCCATTTAAACGATAATAAAGTTTCACTGTTGAAAGTGCTGTAGCATCGGTAACCACAGCATTCACAATAATGGCATCTGCCTTACCTGGTATCACTGGTGCCTTTGTTACTTCGCCAATAGCAGGATAAGAACTGCCTCCATTAGAAATATCTTTTGTAACCGAGCCCGTAATCACAAACTCACCAGTTCCATCTGGAATTCTGGCGTATGACTGTCCATCAACCATCGCAGGAAATTTAACCATATCGATTAGCGTACCCGATGCATTTTCAAAATAAACAGTTTCACCATCGGAGGATAATTTGAAATTTGTATTCAATCCTGTAGCTGTTCCATCACAGTTTAATATTAAGAAGCCTTTGGAGGAAATTATGGTATTGGCTGGCAGCGTGTATTTATCAGAGGCATGATCATAGATCAAATAACCACTGATATCTTTAGAGGAAGAGTTATCATTGTAGAGTTCAATCCAATCATTACCGGTGGAATAAAGCTCATTGATATAAATTCCTTCGGAAGTAACTACCGGACTGGGATCGCTTTTAGTAGTACAGTCTTGAAGAAGAAATGATCCGCCAAGGATAAGGATCACTAAATGAAATCGAACACCACGCATACACTATTA
>DATCRE010000295.1:0-3394 GCA_036569145.1 Cyclobacteriaceae bacterium | reverse complement strand
CTCTTTCTGTAATCAACGAAACAGATAGTATCACCATACCAAAAAAATCGATTATAACGTTGGTTGGTAATCTTGAATAACCATTAAAAACCAAACTCTAAATTATCGTATGATGTACGAAATGATGAAAAAGACCAAAATGATAAACATTATAAAAACACTATTACTGATTATTGCTGTTGCCATAGTAACGCCAGGCATAGCACAGAAAATCAATCATACATTTGCATTGGGCGACAGCACATTTCTGTTAGATGGAAAACCTTTTCAAATGATCTCTGGCGAGTTGCACTACACCCGCATTCCGAAAGAAGCATGGAGACATAGAATGAAAATGGCAAAGGCCATGGGCTTAAACACTATTGGTACGTATGTATTCTGGAACGTGCATGAACCAGAGAAAGGCGTATTTGATTTTTCTGAAAACAATGATATAGCATCATTTGTCAGGATAGCGCAGGAAGAAGGCTTGTGGGTTGTACTTCGCCCGAGTCCGTATGTGTGTGCCGAATGGGAATTTGGTGGTTATCCATACTGGCTTCAGAAAGAAGAAGGCCTGGTCGTTCGCAGCCTCGATCCAAAATTTTTAAGTGCTTACAAACATTATATTCATGAAGTTGCAAAACAGCTCGCGCCACTTCAGATAAATCACGGTGGAAACATTCTGATGGTGCAAGTTGAGAACGAATACGGATTTTATTCGAACGACAAACAATATTTAGAAGTCAATAAAAGTATGTTCATTGAAGCTGGCTTTGATGGAATACTCTATACATGCGATCCCGCTGCTAAAGTTGCCGATGGTTATTTGCCCGGATTACTTCCAGCCATTAATGGAATAGACAATCCGGCAAAAATAAAATCACTCGTGCGTACATATCATAATGGTAAAGGACCATTCTACATAGCAGAGTGGTATCCTGCGTGGTTCGACTGGTGGGGAACAAAACATCACACTGTGCCGGCAAAAAATTACGCTCAAAGACTTGACTCTGTATTGAGTGCAGGCATCTCCATTAACATGTACATGTTTCATGGCGGAACTACACGCGGATTTATGAATGGTGCAAATGACAACGACACTGCTCCATACGAACCACAGATCAGCAGCTATGACTATGATGCACCGTTGGATGAAGCTGGTAACGTTACTGAAAAGTTTATAACCTTCAGAAATGTTATCGCCAAACATTTACCCGCCGGACATCAATTGCCGCCATTGCCTGCTGCTAAAAAATCAATCAAGCTTCCTGTCATACATTTCAATGAATCAGTTTCAATAACCGATATTCTTCCACAGGCTGTTGAAAGTAAAAGTCCTTTAACATTCGAAGACCTGAACCAGGATTATGGTTTTGTTTTATACAGAACAAAAATTGACAGAGACAAAAAAGGAATTTTAAAGATCAACGAACTCAGAGATTACGGATTGATTTTTATCAACGGAAAAAGATCAGGAATACTGGACAGAAGATTAGACCAGGACAGCCTGCTCTTAACACTGCCAAAAGGCGAAGTAACGTTGGAGATCCTTGTTGAAAATCTGGGCCGCGTAAACTTTGGTCCTTATCTTCTCAAAAACAAAAAAGGAATTACCCACAACGTAACCTTTAATGGAAGTGAATTGCTGAATTGGAAAATGTATTCGCTGCCATTCAAAAAAATTGAAGACATCAAAACGTCAGAAAAAAATTCCATCACAGATATTCCAGTAATCAAACGCGCAACTTTTAAAATAGACAAGCCTGCTGATACTTATCTTGACATGTCAGACTGGGGAAAAGGATCAGTCTGGATTAACGGTCACAATCTTGGAAGATATTGGGCCATTGGTCCGCAGCAAACATTGTATGTTCCTGCAGAGTGGCTAAAGTCCGGTAATAACGACGTGGTTGTTCTTGAATTGATTAAAACACAGCAAACTATTTTAAAGGGAATTGATAAGCCTATTTTAAATTTTATTCCAGCAGTAAAAGCCGAAAACACCGGCACGAACTAACGCTACGTGATGAGCTTTTTAAACAACCTGTAGGCCGTAATCTCCTACGTTCATTTTGTAGAGATTACGACTTCCGGCGTGTTAACATCATTCCCTTATTTTTAGGTACCATACTACTATTGGGTTGTTTTTTACATACTCTGATTTTGTATATCTTTGGCTATGGCAGAAACAACACATTTAGGAAGAAAGATCAGCCGCCTACGTGAGCTTCGCGGCATGAAGCAAGAAACATTGGCGGAGCAACTTGGCATTAGCCAGCAGGCTGTCTCCAAGATTGAACAGAGTGAGCAGGTGGAGGACACAACTTTAGAACGTGTTGCCAAGGTGCTAGGCGTTACTTCAACTGCTATTAAGAATTTCTCAGAAGAAGTATTTTTTAATAACATCCAAACCAACTCGGACACAGCATCATATAATACAATTGTAAATTATATGTTCAACCCGATAGATAAAATCGCTGAACTTTACGATGCTTTAATTAAAAGCGAACGCGAGAAAATAGCGTTGCTTGAAAAGCTGATGGAAAAGTTTAATGAGAAGAAGTAGCGTCGGCAATCAAATTCAATAAAGATATATAGGCAATATTGCTTATATACGAATGTTGGCGGCAACCCCACTGGACAAATGAGACTAACAATCACAATACTGATAGCGGCAGTTCTAACTAACTGTAAGGTTGACAAAAAAGAATTATCAACCGTTGGGGACACTGACACAACGACAATTTATTCAATCGCGACACAGGACATTCAGACAAATGAAATTCCAAAAAAAGTTTTTGAGATGGGTAGCTTGAGAAAGCTGACAATTATCGGTATGGACTGCGACTACATACAAGTCGATGAAAAAGGAAATGATATTACGAAATGCTGGGCTATTCGAGAAATTCCAAAAGAAATAAAAAAACTCAAGAAGTTAGAAACTCTTGAGTTGCGAGTAAACAGCATTCAAACTCTTCCAAAAGAGATAAGGGAGTTAAAGAATTTAAAGACTCTTGACCTGACAGACAATCCAGGACTTTCAAACATTGACAATGTAATCGAGCTTGAAAATCTAGAAGAGTTAGTTTTATTCGGGTGCTACTTAACAAAACTTCCCGCGGACATTGGACAACTTAAAAAATTACGATACTTGGGACTGACTGGAAATAATATTGAACTGACCGAGCAAGGCAGAATTAAAAAGGTTCTTCCGACATGTGACATTAAATTTTAGATTGGAGAATGTGGGGCAGCCGCCAACGAAATGTTTCTGCAATGGCGGGTTCGGTGTCCTCATTAAGTTCGGGTTTCATTATTTACATTTGTCACGTGGGACAGGTCGCCCACATCTCGCTCGGAACTTAGTTCCGTGCGCTCAATGAATTGATTAACAAAATAGAAATCCAAATCG
>DATCRE010000294.1:0-2809 GCA_036569145.1 Cyclobacteriaceae bacterium | reverse complement strand
AACAGAAAGTGAGCTCACCAGACTTTTTGATCTCGGTGTAAAGCAAGTTAATCTTGGAAGCATTGCCGTTAAAGAACCTGCTAAGGTTGCAGCATGGATCAAGCAATATGGCAAAGATAAAATTATTCTTAGTGCCGATGTGAAAGAAGAACTGGTAGCCATCAGCGGCTGGCTTGAAAACTCGGAGTTATCCATTACTGACTTTTTGAATGATTATCAAGCTAACGGGATTGAATATGTTACCTGCACTGACATCAGTACCGATGGTATGTTAAGCGGACCTAACATTACACTATACAAAAAACTTTTATCCCTCTTCCCTGCTTTGAAGTTAATCGCCAGTGGTGGCGTTAGCTCGATGGATGATCTCAGAGAATTAAAATCTATCCATGTCGATGGCGTCATTGTCGGCAAAGCCATTTATGAAGGAAGAGTTACTTTGAAAGAATTATCAACCTTATAATTTTAGTATTGTGCTTACAAAACGAATCATACCTTGCCTGGATATAAAAGATGGTCGCACCGTTAAAGGCATAAACTTTGTTAACATCCGTGATGCCGGCGACCCGGTTGAACTTGGTGCTTTATATGCACAACAAGGTGCTGATGAACTGGTATTCCTCGACATTTCTGCTACCAATGAAGAGCGTAAAACATTTGCATCGTTGGTGAAAGACATTGCTAAACACATCAACATTCCCTTTACCGTTGGTGGTGGTATTAGCAGTGTAAAAGATGTTGCTCCTCTTTTAGAAGCAGGTGCTGATAAAGTAAGCGTTAACTCAGCTGCTGTACGAAATCCTCAATTGCTGGATGAGCTTTCAAAAGCATTCGGTGCGCAATGTATTGTGCTTGCTATTGATGCACGTAAAATTGATAACCAGTGGACTGTTCATACGCACGGAGGAAAGCAACCAACGGACAAACGACTCTTCACCTGGGCTAAAGAAGGACAGGAACGTGGTGCCGGAGAAATACTTTTTACCAGTATGGATCATGATGGGACAAAGGCTGGCTTTGCCATTGATCCGTTAAGTAAACTGCACGAGTTACTAGAGATACCCGTTATCGCCTCTGGTGGTGCTGGTAACATGGGGCACTTCATCGATGCATTTGTACTTGGTAAAGCAGACGCAGCTTTAGCGGCAAGCATCTTTCACTTTGGCGAGATTAAAATTCCGGAGTTGAAATCATTTCTCAAACAGAAGAACATTACCATCCGATAAAAATAAATACCTCTTACTTTAATCAACACATCATGGCTGCCATCAACAAAATAGATTTCTCAAAGCTAAACGGACTTGTACCGTGCATCGTTCAGGATTCAAAAACTGATAAGGTATTGATGCTCGGTTTTATGAACGAAGAGTCTTACCACAAAACTGTTGCAGAAAAACGTGTGACCTTCTTCAGTCGCAGCAAGAATCGCTTGTGGACTAAAGGCGAAACATCAGGAAACTATCTTGAAGTTGAGAATATATTAATTGATTGTGATCAGGATACGTTGTTGATCAAGGCAAGACCGTTAGGCCCTGCTTGTCATACTGGTGCTGATACATGCTTTAATGAAACCAATAACAACTGGTCCATCGCATCACTCGAAAGCACCATACAGGAAAGAAAGAAAAATCCTAAAAAAGGTTCATATACTAATAGCCTTCTTGACTCTGGCATAAACAAAGTAGCACAGAAAGTTGGTGAAGAAGCTGTTGAACTCGTCATCGAAGCTAAGGATGAAAATAAAGATTTATTTCTCGGTGAAGCTGCCGACCTGATGTATCACTATCTCGTGTTATTGGCAGCTAAGGGTTTTTCACTTGCCGATGTAACAGAGGTGTTGAAGAAGCGCCATTCGAAGTAATATAATAGTTCAAGATTCAAAGTTCCAGGTTGCTTGCGCCAGCCAACTTGGAACTTTGAACATGGAACTAATTTTACTTAAACTTAAACTTAAATCTCAAATATTTAATCTTCTCTCCTTTCGTCGCAAAAACTTCCTCATACTTTGTTTTAATATCAAAGCATTCGGGGCGAAGATCTGATTCATATACATCGTGCGTGAATTTGAAATCATCCAGATCAGTACGATTGTGTAATTCTTCGAGGGAGAATTCAAACAATGCTGTGTTGTCGGTTTTCAACCTGATGTAGCTTCCTTGCTTGGCCATGCGCTTATACATTTCAAGAAAGCGAGTGCCGGTAAGTCTTCTTTTTATATCGCGTTTACGAGGTCTTGGATCCGGGAAAGTAATCCACACTTCATCAAGTTCATCTGTGTCAAAGAAGTTTTCAATATTTAAAATCGGAGTGCGCAGAAATGCAACGTTGGTCAGGTTTTGCTCAACGGCCAGTGTACTTCCTTTCCAGATGCGTTCGCCTTTAATGTCTACACCAATGTAATTACGATCAGGGAAACGCGAAGCAAGACCAATAGTATACTCACCACGACCACATGCCAGCTCAACGGTAATAGGATTATCATTTTTAAAATACTCCCTGCGCCAGTTCCCTTTGATTCTTGTGAATATTTCTTTGGTAGGCTCAATAACGTTCGAACGCTCTTCTACAATTCTAAATCGTTCTTGTTTTCGCTTCATAAATTTTCTATTTCAGCAACCACAAAGGTGCTCCCTCCAATAAAAATAAAATCGTCCGACTTCGCTATTCGCTTAGCAGTGGCAATAGCCTCACTCACTTTTGGAACAGTCTGTCCAATCAAACCAAACTCCTTCGCTTTTTCAGATAACGTCAATGCATCCATCGCCCGCGGAATATCTGCCTGGCAAAAATAGTAGTGTGCCTCCTTTGG
>DATCRE010000293.1:0-3664 GCA_036569145.1 Cyclobacteriaceae bacterium | reverse complement strand
ACGAGCTCATACTACATGTCTAAACTTCCTGATTGGGTAGATAATTTCAATAAGTTAGAATTGCCTGGCAAATATCTTTCACAAGAGTGGAAAACATTTTTTCCCATTGAACAATACACTGAAAGCAGCGTAGACGACTCGCCGTATGAAACTAAAATTGCCGGAAAAGAAAGACCAACGTTTCCATATAACCTGCCAGAGCTTAGAAAGAAAAATGGTGGATTTGATTTGCTCTCATCAACACCATTTGCAAATGATCTCCTTACTGACATGGCGAAGGCTACCATCAAAGGTGAGCAAATGGGAAAGAATACGACAACTGATTTTCTAACGGTTTCATTTTCAGCTACTGATATTATCGGACACGCTATGGGACCCAACGCCGTTGAAATAGAAGACACTTACATTCGGTTAGATCGTAACATCGAAGACTTTCTAAATTATCTCGATAAAGAAATCGGAGTTGGAAATTATACAGTCTTCCTTACAGCCGATCACGCTGTTGCAGAAGTGCCACAATACCTGCGAGACAACAGAGTGCCCGCCGGTTATTTTAATGCCGACAACATGGAGATTGGGCTGAGAGATTTTCTTAAACCATATTTCCCTGATAAAAATATTATTGAAAATGTATCCAATTTCCAGATCTTCTTAAATCAGGAAGTATTTACTGGGAGTCCTAAATCATCAGGTGTAGATTTGCTTATTGTATCGGAGTTGATAGCAACATATTTAATTCAACAAGACGGCGTTGCCAGTGTCTTCACTGAAAATGTTCTGCGACAGGCTAACTATGCCGAAGAAGGTATTCGTGGTATGGTTATCAGAGGTTACAACCCTAAACGTTCTGGCGACATTGCTTATGTTCTTCAGCCCGGATGGATGGAGTGGGGCAAGGTGCAAGGCAGCACACACGGTTCACCCTATACATACGATACTCATGTTCCGATGTTATTCTATGGCTTTGGCGTGAAGCAGGGGACTACCTCAGCATACCATCCTATCACTGATATTGCACCAACATTGGCTGTGCTGTTAAAAATAAAATATCCCAACGGATGTACAGGTCAACCCATCAGCGAATTGCTGAAGTAGTCTGCATACATTTTTATTGACAGATTTTATCAATCTTCTTTTGAAGTAAGTGCTTGTCAGATTCTGTTTTAGCAAGTGTAAGAGCTTGAATAAAATTTTGCATAGCACGCGTATTATCAATACCGGTATAGAGTTCGCCAAGCAATGCAAAATAATAGTGATTGTTGGTGAGATTTAGTTTCTCAGCTTCTTTAATAGCTTGCTGTTTGCCGTTGGCTTTCGAAAGAGCATACGTTCTGTTGAGTGCTGCAATTGGTGAGTATTCAATCTGCAAAAGCTTGTTGTAGAGTTGTAAAATGCTTTCCCATTTTTCAAGCGTATCAATTTTAATGGTATACCAATAAGCAATGTTGGCTTCAAGGTGATACTTTGAAATTTTATTTCCCTGGGAAGCCTTGTGAAGAAAGTAAACACCCTTCGTAATTAACTCGCGATTCCAGAGAGAGTCATCCTGATCTTCGTAAAGAACAATTTCGCCATTGGCATTTTTACGTGCATCAAAACGTGATGAATGGAAACACATTAAAGAAAGCAACGCATATACATAAGGTTTATTGGTCTGCTCATTGTCAGCAAGCATGTAGACTAACCTCATAGCTTCCAGGCATAAATCTTTGCGTAATATTTCATTTTGGCTTTCTGAATAATAGCCTTCGCTGAAGAGCAGGTATAATGTAGTTACAACGGTTTCAAGACGTTTATCAATTTCATCTTCTGCTGGAAATTCAATCTTTACTTTATCAATGCGCAATTTCTCTTTCGCTCTGAAGAGACGCTTGTTGATTGTTTCTTTATTGGTAAGAAAAGCAGTAGCAATTTCATCAATTCCAAAACCGCAGAGTATGCGGAGTGACAAACCAATCTGTGCCTCTGTTGAAATAGCAGGATGACATAGCGCGAAGAGCATTTGTAATTGACTGTCCATAATATTCTGATCAGACAAATCAATTTCCATTTCAAGTGGTGTAGCATCTTTTACCTGCTGAGCAATTTTATCAGTAAAAACCGCATGACGACTAAAATGATTTTTGGCTTTATTCTTTGCAACAGCATAAAGCCATGCCGTGGGATTGGCCGGTATACCTTTATACGTCCATGTTTCAAACGCTGCTAAAAAAGTATCGCTTGCAATGTCTTCAGCAGTTTCAATGTGATCAATGCCAAACAGTTTACAGAGCACAGAAGTTATCTTTCTGTATTCAGTTCTAAAGAGATGCGGTAACAAATCTGGTTGTTCCATACATAAAGAAGCCCCTGTAAAAATTTACAGAGGCTTTTAAGACTTCTAATGAATGCCGTCGTTCTTCGCGATTTTTCTTACTTCTACACTGTTGCCATCGCCTTGCAATACAGGACAACCTTTAGCGAATTCTACAGCTTCGTCTACGGAGCTGGCTTTGACAATAACATATCCACCAATGGTTTCTTTAATGTCGCCAAAAGGTCCGTTAGTAACAACGTTGTTGTGCCATACAACTTTACTATCAGCAAAAGGCAAACCATTACCACCGCTGAATTTGTTTTGTGCAGCAATGCCACCAATCCAGTCCATGGTTTGTTTCATCCAGATCTGAATTTGTTCTGGTGAGGCCACTTTAAGGCCGTCTTCGTGTCTGAAAATTAAAATGAATTCGTCCATTTCTTTCGATTTTAATTGTTAATGAATATATGAATTACACTTCAATAACAAATGGAGTTTTAGAAATTGGACAGAGACTTTAAAATTAATTGTATAGTTCCAAGTTCAAAGTTCCAGGTTGGGTTAGCCTGGAACTTTGAACTTGGAACAGATGAGACTACCCAAAAAGAAACTCAATATCACTCCTCGAAAGATTTTTAACAAAGCCCGCATCCTCCTGGATCAGATCGTCGGCAAGCATTTGTTTTCTTTCCTGTAACTGTAGAATTTTTTCTTCAACGGTATCTTTACAAATCATTTTATACGCGAACACTTTTCGTGTCTGTCCAATACGATGGGCACGATCTATAGCCTGTTGCTCAGCTGCAGGATTCCACCATGGATCTACGAGGTAAACATAATCTGCCACGGTAAGATTAAGACCTACACCACCAGCTTTTAATGAAATAAGAAAAGCTTTGATAGAATCATCTTCCTGGAAGGTCGTAACCTGTTCACGACGTTTTTCAAGTGAAGTACTTCCGTCGAGATAACAATGTTTTATTCCAACGTCATGGAATGCATCACGAATAATGTGAAGCATCTCCGTGAACTGAGAAAAAACCAGGAGCTTGTTAATACCTGTATTCTCCTGCACTTCTCGTATCAGCTCTTCGATTTTAACAGAGCTTGTTACGTTATGTGTTTTATCACTTAACAAAGCAGGGTGGTCACACAATTGTCTGAGGCGTAACAAACCTTCTAATACATAAATACCAGACTTGCCAATACCTTCTTCGTCAATACGCTTGAGAAGTTTGCCCCGGTAATTGTCTCTGTATTCGTTATACAATCTGCGTTGTTCAGGCTCCATCGTACACCATAGAACGGTTACGGTTTTATCCGGCAGATCTTTTGCAACCTGTTCTTTGGTTCGGCGCAATGTAAAAG
>DATCRE010000292.1:0-4892 GCA_036569145.1 Cyclobacteriaceae bacterium | reverse complement strand
GTATAAAGCTGAACTAAGTCCGCACCAGCTTTTAATTTTTCAAGTGCATCCGCTTCATTCATAATACCCCCTACACCAATAATCGGAAAATCTTTTCCAAGACCTGCGCGCAAGTAACGAATCACTTCTGTTGCGCGATTTGTTAAAGGCTTGCCACTTAATCCACCATTACCTATTTGCTCTACTGTTAGCTTATCCGTTACAAGACCATCACGTGAAATAGTTGTGTTAGTAGCAATGACACCATCTGCATTTGTTTCTTTCAAGATCTCGATGATGTCGTCAAGTTGTTCCTTTGTTAAATCAGGAGCAATCTTTAACAGCACAGGTTTGTATTTGCTTTTCGCTTTACTAAGTTGAATAACATAGCTAAGCAAATTTCGTAAAGGCTCTTTTTCCTGCAGCTCTCTCAGTCCGGGTGTATTGGGTGAGCTCACGTTCAACACAAAATAATCTATATAGGGATGAAGCTCTTCAACGCAGTAAGTATAATCATCGAGAGCTTCGTTGTTGGGTGTTACCTTATTCTTCCCAATATTTCCACCAACAATAACAGGCGACTTACGATTCTTTAAACGCTCAACTGCACTCCGAACTCCTTCATTGTTAAAGCCCATACGATTAATGATCGCACTGTCTTCAGGCAATCTGAACAAGCGTGGTTTATCGTTACCAGATTGTGGCCGTGGTGTTACCGTTCCTATTTCTATAAAGCCAAAGCCAAGCGAAGCCATTTCATCAATAAGCACAGCATTTTTATCAAAGCCAGCGGCGAGTCCTACAGGATTTGTAAAGCGCACTCCGAAAAGCTCACGTTCCAGTTTTTTATCCTTGAAATCAAAAAACAGTCTTAGCAAAGAAAGCCCACCGGGAAATTTACCAAGTGTTTTCAAGGCATTAAAAACCATGTAATGAACGCGTTCAGGATCAACTAAAAACAGAATCGGGCGAATAATCAATTTATACATGGGCGCAAAGATAAGACTTCGTCAGGCTCTTAATAATTCTGAATAGCTTCTATAAAAACTTTTTTAATTGTAGGTTAGTCCGAAATTTTAGATCATCACATGAAAAAAGTTCTTGGCACACTGCTCCTGTTTGCGTCCATTATCTTTTCAGGCCATGCTCAAAGGCGGATTGGCGGAATGGCCGGCTATGCCACAGGGTTCAATGCTATTAATATTGGTGCAAACGCCGAGTTTTTTATCGTCGATAAAGTCTCAATTGCACCCGATATGCTTTTCTATTTTCCGGTTACACGAGGCAATGTTCATAAAAACTGGGTTGAAGCTAACCTCAACGGTCACTACTATTTTTTCACGCACAACGTCTACGAATTTTATGGTATTGGCGGAATGAATTATACCATTACCCGATACAAGTACAAGCCCGACAATACTACGCATACAAAAGACATACTGAATCTGAATTTTGGAGGCGGAATAAATTTCAAGGTTGCAAAGAAGTTTATTCCCTTTTCAGAAATTAAATATGTTATAGGCTCTGAAAATATTGTAATTACCGGAGGACTAAAGTTTGATCTGTAATTTAACTACTTACCTTTTCCCTGGATTGGAAATCTCTTGTAAGCCGATTCAATTGTTACATCAAATAATTTATTGACGTCTTTCATCACGCTGTTCATCGTGCAGTTTGCTGTCCACACCGAACTTTTGTTTTGAGTTATATCCAGAATTAAAACTCGCGTCTCATTACTCACTTTATAATTTGAAGGATCTATTGCCGTGGGATCATCTACCGGAGTTTGTCCAAGCGGTCCTGCTTTTCGAGGCGTAAGCTTAGCGGTAACATCATACAAATAGCTGATAACAAGTTGCGCTGTCGAATCAGTTTCTGCGGGTTGATAACCTCGCAGTGTCATCTGTTTTGTTACAGCTTCCTTTACCATTTCATAAATCTGCAGCTCTTTATGCTTCGACATGTCGGCCGCAACAACCTGACCCTGTACTACTGCAAATGTTTTATACTGAGAAATTTTAACGCCGCTGGCTTTCGATATTTTTATCTGGGCCCACGCGGGCACAACATTGACAATAAAAACAAGGAGAAGACAAATTATAAAATTGAATGGAGCCGCTGATTGTTTCATAAACAAAAATACAATGAATTTGGATAGCTTCAACTGCGCGGATGAAATTCCTGGATAACCTGGCGCAGGTAATCACGATCAAGGTGCGTATAGATTTCTGTTGTTGTGATTGATTCATGTCCCAGCATCTCCTGCACCGCGCGAATATCAGCACCACCTTCAATCAAATGCGTGGCGAAAGAATGCCTGAAGGTATGCGGACTTATCGTTTTATTGAGACCAATCTTCAAGGCCAGGTTTTTAATGATGGTGAAGATCATAACCCGTGTGAGCTTCTTTCCATTTCGATTTAAGAAAACGTAAGGCTCAAATCCTTTCTGTGCCGGTTTATGCGGAGCCTTTCCGCGAACTTCATCAAGATAAATTCGCAGGTACTTTAATGCATCGCTGCCAATGGGCACTAATCTTTCTTTGTTGCCTTTTCCAAGAACACGAAGAAAGCCTTCATCAAAATAAATATAATTTAATTTCATTTCAACCAACTCTGAAACCCGCAGGCCAGAGCTGTAGAGCATTTCCAGTATGGCACGGTTACGCGCCCCCTCCGATGTAGAAAGATCAATGGCATCTAATATTTTTTCGATCTCCGGAAAGCTCAATGTATCTGGTAACTTCCGTCCTATTTTCGGTGCTTCAATAAGTGCCGTTGGATCGGTCTTGATAAGTTCTTCGAAAAACAGATACCTGTAAAATGCTTTTATGCCTGACAGAATACGCGCCTGGCTATAGGCACTCATGCCTAATTCATTAATGTATTGAAGAAGACCTTGCAGCTGCTTAGCTGTTACTTGCAGTGCTGTAGTACCTGATGCCGTCAACTCGATATACTGATGCAGCAATTCTACATCATGAAGATAAGCTTCGATAGAATTACTCGCCAGCGAACGTTCCAGTTTCAGGTAGCTGCCAAATTGCTTCAGATGAAATTCCCAGTTCAATGATTTTGATATCAGTACTACAAAGGTGCGAATTAGTTTACCATATTTATATTCCGGAGAAGATCATTTTCGTTGAATTAAACTATTTCACTTTTACTATCTTGCCTGTTCAAAACTTTTAAATACCTAAAGCATGAAAATACAAATTATCAATGGTCCCAATCTCAATCTCCTGGGCAAGCGTGAGCCTACAGTTTATGGCAACAAAAGTTTTGAAGATTTCTTCGCAGAATTAAAGACCCGGTTCCCGGAAATCGAACTGCACTATTATCAATCTAATGTAGAAGGTGAGCTCATCAACAAGATTCACGAAGTTGGTTTTAGTTTCGATGGCATTATTATCAACGCTGGTGCTTACACGCATACATCAGTTGCTATTCATGATGCTATCGGCGGTATAAAGACACCTGCTATCGAAGTTCATATTTCAAATGTATATGCCCGTGAGGAATTCAGACATAAAAGTCTGATCACATCAAAATGTATTGGTATGCTTACTGGTTTTGGTATGGAAGGTTATGCATTGGCAATAAGTCATTTTAAATCGTTATCAGTTATCCGTTAATTGTTAGCAGTCATTAGTTAAAAGTGAATAGTTAAATCTAAAATCGTACATCGTAAATCGTAAATCTGAAATTAAATGATCTCCTTCTATCCCGGCCCTTCGCGCATTCATGATGAAATACCTCGCTATGTGCAAGATGCTCACAAGCTTGGCATCATGAGTATAAACCATCGCAGTGAAGAGTTTGTAGCCATGTCTGAAACGACTATTGGCTTACTGAAAGAGAAACTAAACATCCCGAAAGATTATACTATTTTATACACCGGCTCTGCAACAGAGTGCTGGGAGATTATTGCACAGTCTTTGATCCAGGAAAAAAGTTATCATTTATACAATGGAGCTTTTGGCCAAAAGTGGTTTGAATATACAAACAGAATAAAAAGCGGTGCTGAGGGGCATGTATTTTCACCAGAGAAAAAAATAGACAATAAAAATCTTTCCTTCAATCGTGAAGGTGTTATTTGTATTACGCAGAATGAAACATCAAATGGAACGCAGGTAACAAATGATGTTATTCGTTCTATCAAAAATAAATATCCCAGCTATTTAGTTGCTGTAGATGCCACCTCATCTATGGGTGGAATAAATCTTGATTTTAAATCTGCAGACATCTGGTTTGCTTCCGTTCAAAAATGTTTCGGTTTGCCAGCAGGACTCGCATTACTGATCTGCTCACCTCAAGCTGTAAAGCAAGCTCGTGCTATTAATGAAAGAGATCATTATAACAGCCTTCCATTTATGCTTGATATGATGGAGAAATGGCAAACACCTTTTACACCAAACGTATTAGGGATCTACCTGCTCATGCGCGTGATGAAAAAAGCCAAACCCATTAAAGTTGTAGAAGAGAAGATTATTTCACGTTTTCTGCAATGGGAAAAATTCTTTGACGATTGTGATGTTCTCAAGATTCTTGTAAAAAATAAATCCGTTCGTTCTCACACTGTACTTCCTGTGGAAGCCAACGCTGAGCTACTACAGAAAGTTAAAGCTCTTGCCCGGAAGAATAACATGTTGCTTGGTGAAGGTTATGGCGATTGGAAAAAAACAACGTTTCGCATTGCTAATTTCCCGGCATTGAAACAGTCAGAAATTCAACTGCTGAAGAAGCTACTTCAGCAGTTTAAAATTTAAGGATTATGCAGTGCCCTTAAAAAATTAAAATAACATTAAAGATGTGGAAATTAGAGCAGTTAAATATTTGCTTAGCGATTATATGATTAAATTAGCTTACCGCCTAAGATCATATATGCGTGTGGTACTGATTTTATTGTTAGTT
>DATCRE010000291.1:0-2606 GCA_036569145.1 Cyclobacteriaceae bacterium | reverse complement strand
GGTGCTGATTATTGAAGACAATCCGGATATGATTGATTTCATAAAAGTAAGTTTGCAGCACAAATACAATTTCATTACAGCATTAAACGGTGAAGAAGGTTTAACGAAGACCAACAATTTTATTCCTGAACTGATCATCAGCGATATTATGATGCCCGTCATGGATGGACTTACACTTTGCAAAAAGATAAAAGAGAATCCTAAAACAACACACATACCTATCATTTTACTTACAGCCAAAAGTCTTACCATTCAAAAGGTAGAAGGCATTCGCATGGGTGCTGATCTTTATCTCACAAAGCCATTTGAAGTTGAATTACTCGAAGCACACATCGATAATTTATTAAAAAGAAAGAAAGAGTTAACGGATTATTTCAGACATGAACTTATCATTCAACCTTCATCGGACGTAACAGGTGAAAATGTGGATGAGAAATTTATCAAGAAGGTAATGGGTATTATTGAAGCTCACATCTCTGATACAGATTTTGGCGTTGAAAAATTAAGTGCAGAAGTTGGTATGAGCACTACACACCTCTACCGAAAACTAAAATCATTAACGCAGCTTTCTGCGAATGACATTATCAGGAAATACAGACTTAAGAAGGCTTCTATTTTATTGGGTAATAAAGAAGGTAACATCTCGGAGATTATGTATGATGTAGGTTTCTCTAACCTGTCATATTTTTCAAAATGCTTCAAAGCAGAATTCGGACTTGCTCCAAAAGATTATCAGCAGAAGCAGAGCAAGAGCTCTGTTGATATTGCCAAAGAAATTAATCCCTCTTTATAATGAATATGTAATGCTGGCTGCAGCTTTGTTAGCTTTAGCACGGGCTTCTTCTATGGTTGCTGCGCGCGCCAGGCAAACACCCATGCGTCGTTCGCCTTTCACTTCTGGCTTACCAAAAAGACGAAGTTGTGTATGAGGCTCCGCCAATGCTTTTTCAAATCCTGTAAAGGTTATGTCTTCTGAATCTCCTTTTACCAGGATAACAGATGAAGCTGAGGGACCAAGTTGAACAATGGATGGAATGGGTAAACCTAATATAGCTCTTACATGTAAAGCAAACTCCGACAAATCCTGCGAGATCATTGTTACCATGCCCGTATCATGTGGACGAGGAGAAAGCTCGCTGAAATAAACATGGTCGCCTTTGATAAAAAACTCCACACCAAAAATTCCAACACCACCTAAGGCATCAACAACTTGCTGCGCTATGAGTTGTGCTTTCTTTAAAGCACTTTCGCTCATGGGGTGCGGCTGCCATGACTCCTGGTAATCGCCATGCTCTTGTCTGTGACCAATGGGCTCACAAAACGAAACGCCATCTTTATATCGAATGGTGAGCAATGTTATCTCGTAATCAAAATCTATAAAGCCTTCAATAATAACACGTCCACCACCACTGCGACCACCTTCTTGTGCATATTGCCATGATCGATCAATATCATTTACTGATTTAATAACGCTTTGCCCTTTACCAGAAGAACTCATAATCGGTTTAACCACACAGGGCATACCGATTTCAGTAACAGCTTTAACAAACTCTTCTTTCGTTCCTGCAAATTTGTAAGGCGATGTATCGACCTTTAACTTCTCCGCCGTCAATGTTCTGATGCCTTCACGATTCATGGTTAACTTCGTTGCCTGCGCAGATGGAATAACCGTGAAACCTTCTCGCTCCAATTCTACTAATGTATCGGTGGCTATCGCTTCAACTTCCGGAACGATGAAGTCTGGTTTTTCTTTCTCGATCAATGCACGCAATGCTTTTCCATCCAGCATAGCGATGGTGTATGAACGATGCGCTACCTGCATGGCCGGTGCATGATCATAACGATCAACAGCAATAACCTCAACTCCATAGCGTTGAAATTCAATCACAACTTCTTTACCTAATTCACCAGAGCCCAAAAGCATTACTTTTTTTGCTGATGGTTTCAGAGGTGTTCCGATGGAAAGATTTTTAGATTTATGTTGATCCATAATAATACGTTTTTCAAATAAAGAACTCAGGCATTGGTTGCACCAAAGGAGGTCTGTATCTTTTTTAGATTAGGATAATTAAAAAGAATAAGCGCGACAAAAATGATGGAATATCCTGCCAGCTGAATAACATTAATATCTTCTTTAAACACTATGAAGGCTATGCTGTAATTGATAAGCGGGTTTATGTACATCAGGATACCAATAGTTGCTGAGTTGATTTTATTCAATGCAAAAAGATTGAGGAAGAGAGGTAACACCGTAAATACAATCGCGATGATGGCAATGATGAGGTAAAAATTTACAGCTGTCGGAACCCGGTGAATCAGGTAAGGGAAAATGGCGTTCAGCAGAAGAAATGAAAACAGCACCTGGAATCCCAGCATGATCATTCTGTCGAAGCCTTGATTACGTCGCTGTGTTATCAGGTAGAGCGCATAGGTTAGTGCTGTTAAAAAGCTGTAACCTAATTCCAGTGCAGAGTTATAGCCCATCAAAACACAACTGATAGTGCAGAACCCAACGGCTATCCACTGTAATACAGTCATCTTTTCTTTTAATAAGAGATAACCTAGTATAGCCGTTATAACAGGACAAATGAGATAGGAGAACGAAG
>DATCRE010000290.1:0-3408 GCA_036569145.1 Cyclobacteriaceae bacterium | reverse complement strand
CTGGTAAGGTTGAATGTCAAACAAAATGGTATTCGATTGATTCTCTTGTCCGGCAAATTCTACTTGCCCAAGCATGCTTTTCTCAATGATATTTAATGTTGATATAATGAAAGCTCCTAACCCAATTGTTACCATCAACATCCTGGTTTGATTGTTGGGTCTGAAGAGATTGGATAACGCATGACGCCATATAAAAGCGGCATTAGACGGAAAGAATCTACGAACCAATAAAAGTAATAACCACGCCACTGCCGTAAGGCTTGCCAACGCCAATAGTAAACCTAGTGTAAAGAAAGCACCTGTAAGCAAACTCTTAGTCTGCCATGCAGCAAATGCAACAGGAAACAACGCTATAAGTATAATAACAACAAGATTTGTTTTTGAAAATTTACGAGTGCTCTCGAAATCTGCGCGCAGGACTGAAAGTGGTGGAACAAATCGAACAGTCACTAATGGCAATATTGAAAACAGAATAGAAACTACAGTACCCAGTGCAAATCCCATCAAAAGAGATTTCCACGACAATGAAAATCCAATTTCAAATGGAATCATTCCTTTCAAAAAGAATGGAATCAATTGTTGAATGCCTACGCCAAGAAAAGAACCTAACACACTACCAATAATTCCCAATACAAAAATCTGAATAAAGTAAATGTTGAAAGCCTGCCAACCAGAAGAACCTATGCAACGCAACACAGCAACTTCATCGCGTTTCTCTCTGGCATAGATATGCACAGAACTTGCTACACCAATACAACCTAAGATGAGCGCTACAAAACCCAACAGTGAAAAAAACTGGTAGATGGAAAGAAAACCTCTGCCCAATCCTTCTTTTCTATTCTGAACTGTTTCAATAGAGTAGCCAAGTTTTTTAACAGTTGGTTCAAGCTTCTTTGCTGCTTCCTGAGCAATTTTATCAGATGATGTTTTAAAGAATTGTTTAAAGCTCACCCGGCTTCCATACTGCACAAGGCCTGTTGAATCAAGTTCGTTCAAGGAAATATAAACAGACGGTGTAAAAGATGACATGATGCCACCTCCTCCCGGAACTTTACGAATTACTCCTGCAATCGAGAATGTTGAATTACCTAGCCTGATTGAATCACCAACCTGTGCACCAAACTGACTTGCTAATGTCTCATCTAAAACTGCAAATGAGCCGGTTCTAATCCGGGCATAGGCTTCCGTTGGTTGTGTATCTATGCTACCATAAAACGGAAAGTTAGATGAGACAGCAACCAGCCGTATAAGTCGTGATTGATTGTTCTTCTTAAACAAGATCATAGAAGCCATTGATGCTTCTGATGCCTGTTCAAATGTTGTTGAATCAAATACTCTAACAGCTTCGGGTTTAAATTTTTTATCACCGTTCACTACAAAGTCAGCACCCAATAATTCTTTCGCATTGCGATCAATATCGAGCTGAAGAGAATTGTTAAATGAATCTAACGAAACTACAGAAGCAATACCTGTAACGAGTGATGCTGTGAATAAAAACAATCTTGAAAAATTACGAAGCGCATCACGCCAGGCCATTAGCCAAACCCATCGATCGGTGAAGATTGTTTTTGCTTTGCGTTTAAAATCTGTGGTATGTTGAGGCATGCTGAATCTTATTTCTTGTTCTATATTTTTATCAGCCGGCAATAACGGGTTGTGAAACAATGTCCTCAACCAACTTGCCACCCTTCATACGAATAATACGTTGTGTTTTTTGAGCGAGCTCAAGGTTATGCGTCACCAACACAAGCGTAGTACCATTCTCCTTATTCATTCCGAATAAGAGTTCGGTAACGTGCTGAGCATTTTCATCATCAAGATTACCTGTGGGTTCATCGGCAAAAAGAATTTGAGGATCTGTTATGAAGGCCCTTGCTATTGCTACCCGTTGCTGTTCACCACCCGAAAGTTGTGATGGATAATGATTTAATCTGCTACCCAACCCTACCCTATGAAGCAACTCTTTTGCTTTTAGCGCTACATTGCGTTCACCACGAAGCTCAAGCGGCACCATTACATTTTCTAATGCTGTAAGCGTTGAGAGTAACTGAAAATTCTGAAACACAAATCCAACATATTGGTTTCTCAGAAAGGCCCGCTCGTCTTCTTTCATATCATTAAGCTTATGACTCATGAGTGTAAGATTTCCTGACGAAGGAGTGTCCAGTCCGGCGCAAAGTCCCAGTAATGTCGTTTTACCACTACCCGATGGCCCTACAATAGCAACTGAATTTCCTTCACTGACTGAGAAAGAGACATGATCCAACACCATGAGTTCGGACTCTGCTGATCGATAGATTTTAGTAAGATTTTCGGCCTGAAGTACGGTAGCTGCCATGATTTATAAATCAATTATGAGATGTAAAGCGTATAAATGTTAAAATTGTTCTGAATTCGGAAAAAGAAAAACTCATTTTATGATGATGGTCGCAAAAAGCCTGCTTTTTATTTCACTGTTATTTCTCTACCAACCCCCTGCACCTAAAGTAATTCTATTTTTTGGTGATAGCTTAACGGCGGGTTATGGATTATCTTCTACCAACGATGCATTTCCATTTCTTGTTGAACAAAAATTAAACAAGGCAAATAAATCCTGTAAAGTCATCAATGCCGGTTTAAGTGGCGAAACTTCAGCCGGTGGACTGGCCCGCATTGATTGGGTATTAAAGCAACCAATCGATGTTCTTGTATTAGAACTTGGCGCTAATGACGGGCTTAGAGGATTGCCATTACAACAAACCACAAAGAATCTTCAGTCCATTATAGATAAGGTAAAAGCAAAATACCCCAAGGTTAAAATTGTTGTTGCAGGCATGATGGTACCACCCAATATGGGCAAGACTTATACTGATAAGTTCAAGGTAATTTTTCCTGAGCTGGCTAAGAAAAACAAAGCGACACTCATACCCTTCTTACTACAGAATGTTGCCGGAGATGAAAAGCTTAATCAGGCTGACGGAATTCATCCCAATGTTGAAGGTCATAAAATTGTAGCGAATACAGTCTATACGGTTCTGGAGCCATTGCTATAAAAGTAAAATGGCCACCGTTGAGGCAGCCATTTTAAATACTTGTTATAAAAGCAACTTAGTTATCAGCTTGTGTTGGATCATAATCCCAAAGATCATTGTAGTAAAGCGATGATCCTGAATAACCAGTACCTACATAACCGATTTTACCATCGAATGTATAAGCAACAGCGCCATAACGGTATGAGCCTTCAAAGGCATTCATTTTCTCCCACGTGTCTGTGCTTGGATTGTATTCCCATGTATCAGAATTACGTCTGCCACATACCACATAAGCTTTTCCATTCAGAACAAAAGTAGAAGCCTGGTCACGGGCAATAGTATATCCTTTGTCGTTTGGATCGTTATCTTTAGTATCATCCTTTAAGTCATTCTTTGC
>DATCRE010000289.1:0-11673 GCA_036569145.1 Cyclobacteriaceae bacterium | reverse complement strand
GCTTAAAGCAAAAGCCTGATCGGGTATCAGCTTCTCATGTTTTACTTCAGCCACTGTTGTACCTGCAGTGATAATGTGAAGTTGTTGCGTAAGAAATTCTATCTCCTGTACTTTCGATGCATGCACCATCAGGATATTTTCTTTGAACATCAGAAATGCTTTTTCCTGGGCATCTTTCACCCAGTGATTAAGTTGTTCAGCAACTTTTGCAACAGGACGTTGAAAGATTTTATTTTTTTGTTTGATGTGAATGCTCTCTTGTACTGACGTTTTTCTTATAGCAGAGATAAAGAAACCTTCACCGCGCACTTTGTGCGGATAGAAGTGATAACCAGCAATATTTTTTTCCTTAACCTCTTCAACTCCCCATGAAGGATCTGTTTTTAGTTCGATGAATTCAGCATCGTATTCATTATTGATCCACTGAAGATTCTCTTCGTTCTCTAACCGGTTATACGTGCAGGTAGAATAGATCAGTATACCTCCGGGTTTTATAGTAGGCCAGATGTCGCTTACAATACGACGCTGGCGCATCCAGCAAAGATTAACATTATCGGGCGACCACTCTTTCATCGCATCAGGATCTTTGCGAAATAATCCTTCACCTGAACACGGTGCATCAACTACAACAACATCAAAGAAGCCTTTGAGTCGTTGAAAATCTGACGGATCATTATTAGTGACGACTACATTGGCATGTCCCCACTTTTGAATGTTTTCAGAGAGAATAGCAGCGCGAGATCGTATTACCTCATTGCTGATTAATAAACTTTGATTGTTGATCAGACTTAACAGATGCGTTGACTTTCCTCCTGGCGCTGCACACAAGTCAAGAATATGCAGAGGTTGGTTAAGATCAGTCGTTTGTTTAAGAGCCTGTTCCAAAAACATAGAACTCGCTTCCTGAACATAATATGCTCCGGCGTGAAAAACAGGATCAAGTGTGAAGCTGGGCCGTTCAGCAAGATATGCTCCCGTTGAACACCAGGGTATGGGTGTAATATCGTTTCGTCTTGATAGTTTATATGGATTGATTCGAATGCTAACCGGTGAAGGTTGATCAAGTGCTTTCGTAAAGTTATCATAGTGAACACCAATGAGTCGTCTCATTTGTTCACTGAATTGTTGCGGAAGTTGCAGAGCTGAATTCACAACCAAAAGTAATTGTATAAATCATAACTATCACTATCGGATTCTCATTGCGTCTTTCATGCGGAATGATGACTTTTGAATAAACTAGAAACAACACATGACGCACGCCAACGACCCAGGTTTAAAGAGCTGGATAGAAGTGCCCGAAGGTTCTGATTTTCCTATTCAGAATTTACCCTTTGGTATTTTTAAAATAAAAGATAAATCGCCAACAGCAGGTGTTGCCATTGGCGATCAGGTTCTTGACCTGGCGTGCTTGCAGGAAAATGGTTTCTTCAATTCATTGAATTTATCTCCCGGCATTTTTAATCAACAATATTTAAACAATTTTATAGCGCAAGGTCGTAAAAAATGTGGTGAGTTACGTGAACGTATCTCGGTGTTATTACGTCATGGCAATGATGAGCTGAAGTCAAGTGACTTTGTAACAAAGGCATTAATTCCAATGAAGGAAGTCGAGATGCTCATGCCTGTTCACATTCCAAACTATACTGATTTCTATAGCAGCGAAGAGCATGCAACAAATGTAGGTTGCATGTTTCGCGATCCAAAGAATGCATTGTTACCCAATTGGAAACACTTGCCCGTGGGTTATCATGGAAGAGCTTCTTCCGTTGTCGTTTCAGGCACACCTATACGTAGGCCTAAAGGACAGATTAAATTGCCTGATACTGAGAACCCCATATTCTCACCAAGCAAAAAGCTTGACTTCGAATTAGAAGTAGCATTCATTACAAGCACAAACACAACGCTTGGCACATCCATTACAACGCAAGATGCAGACGATCATATTTTTGGTTTTGTATTGTTTAATGATTGGTCAGCGCGCGATATTCAGCAATGGGAGTATGTACCACTCGGACCTTTCCTGGGAAAGAATTTTGGTTCAACTATTTCGCCCTGGATTGTAACGTTAGATGCACTCGAACCATTTCGCGTTGATGGACCAACACAACAACCAGAAGTGCTGCCGTATTTAAAATATTCAGGCAGACGTAATTTTGATATTAGCCTGGAAGTTAGTTTACAACCTAAGGGGTCAGTTGAAACTGTTATCAGTCGTTCTAATTTTAAATACATGTATTGGAACGTGAACCAGCAACTTGCACATCATACGATTAACGGTTGCAACATTGAAGTTGGTGATCTATACGCTTCAGGAACAATTAGCGGACCAACGCCAGACTCGTATGGTTCGTTGTTAGAGCTTACGTGGAATGGCAAGAATGAACTTAAACTTAATGATGGCACTTCACGCACTTTTATTGAAGATGGTGATGCTATAATTATTCGTGGCTATGCGGAGAAAGATAATGTGAGGATTGGATTTGGTGAATGCAAAGGAATTATAATTTGATTTACGATTTACGATTTACGATTTACGATTTACGATTTACGATTTACGATTTACGATTTACGATTTACGATTTTCCACACCAATAGTAAACCAAGCCCGAAGGGCTGATATGATTATAGAATACGAGAATGGCGGAAGAGTTTGAACTCCGAAGGAGTGACATAATTTCACCCTTTCAGGGTTCCAGGAAAAACACAACAATTATTCTACAATCATGTCATCCCTTCGGGATTATGAACTGATAAAGTAAGGTGATTAATGAATAGCTAATTGCTATTTATCGATAACTATTTAAAATTGATAAAATGACCATCGATCCAAAAGATACAGCAATAGGTAAATTAGCGGGCTTATTACAAGGCTCAATATCACCGCGACCAATAGCGTTTGCAAGCACTGTTGACAAGCAGGGCAACGTTAATTTAAGTCCGTTTAGCTTTTTCAATCTGGTGAGCTTAAATCCTCCGATGTTGATTTTTTCTGCATCAAGAAGAGTTCGTGATAACACAACGAAGCATACTTACGAAAACATACTTGAAGTGCCAGAAGTTGTTGTGAATATTGTGAATTATAGCATGGTGCAACAAACATCCCTGGCAAGTACTGAGTATGCAAAAGGTGTAAATGAATTTGTTAAATCTGGATTGACTCCTGTGCCATCACAAAAAGTAAAACCACCACGCGTTGCAGAATCACCTGTGTCGTTCGAGTGTATAGTCAGGCAAGTGATTCCATTAGCAGAAACGCCTGGTGCTGGTAATCTTATTATTGGTGAAATTGTTCTTGCACATTTCAATGATGATGTCTTTGATGATACAGGTATAATAGATCCTTTTAAGATTGATACTGTTGCCCGTATGGGTGGCGACTGGTATTGTCGTGCGCAAGGCAATGCTATCTTTAAAGTACCAAAGCCTCTCACCACCTTAGGTATTGGCGTTGATCAGATTCCACAACACATACGATTAAGCAAAGTGCTCACCGGTAATGATCTCGGCATGTTAGGTAACACGGAACATTTACCAGATGCAGCAAGTACACAAAGCCTGCGCTCACAACCCGAAGTAGCTGAAGCATTATCGAAAGGAGAAGAGGCCATTCATCAACTGGCTAAATTATATTTGCAGGAGGGAAGAGTGATGGATGCGTGGGGGGTACTTTTACTTAGTCATTAGTATCAGTCATTGGTCATTGGCTAATTGGTCATTAGTCATTAGTATCATTGTCCAATAACCTAATGACTAATCGCCAATGACTGCTAACAATAAATAAAACAATGAACTACAAAAATCTCATAATCGCTTTCACATTCATTGCAAGTTTTGCAACTGCTCAGGTAAGAGTTCCTCGCCTTATCAGTGATGGTATGGTTCTGCAACGTGATAAGCCAATTCAGATATGGGGATGGGCCAGCGCCAATGAAAACGTAACTATTAGTTTAAATAATAAATCATATAAGACTACAGCTGATGCAAAAGGAGATTGGTCTGTTAATCTTCCATCCTTCAAAGCAGGCGGTCCTTATACAATGACCATTACAGCAAGTAACACCATAACGATAAATGATATTTTAATTGGCGATGTATGGATATGTTCAGGTCAATCTAACATGGAAATATCGATGAAGCGAGTAAGTCCGCTTTATCAAAAAGATATTGACAACGCTGAGAATAATTCTATCCGATATTTTGCAGTGCCTCAGCAATATAATTTCAATACTCCGGAAGTGGATTTAAAATCGGGCAGCTGGGTAAAGACAACCCCGAAGAATGTGTTAGCTTTTTCTGCGGTAGCTTATTTCTTTGCTCATGAGCTTTATGAAAAATATCATGTGCCTGTCGGTTTAATCAATGCGAGTCTTGGAGGCTCTCCTGCAGAGGCGTGGCTGAGTGAGGATGCCTGCAAGCAATTTCCAGTTCACTACAATGAAGCCCAACGATTTAAAGACAGCACACTCATTAAGCAAATAGAGCATGACGATAAAACAAGAATAGACGCATGGTATAAACTGCTAAGACAGCGCGATGAAGGTTATAAAGATTCTAAAAATCCGTGGTACAGTGCGGCGTTAAATATTAGTGATTGGAATTTGATGAAGATTCCGGGGTATTGGTCATCAGGTCCATTAGGGCCTGTGAATGGCGTTGTGTGGTTTAGAAAAGAAGTTAACGTTACTGCTGATATGATAGGCAAGCCAGCGAAGTTACTTCTTGGAAGAATCATTGATGCAGATTCTGTTTTTGTCAACGGAGTGCTTGTAGGTACAACAGGTTATCAATATCCACCACGAAGATATGAGATTCCGTCAACCGTATTGAAAGAGGGAGTCAATACCATTGTTGTTCGGGTAATCAGCAATATAGGTGAAGGAGGATTTGATTTGGATAAACCGTATCAATTGATTTGTGAAGGAAACAGTATTGACTTGAAAGGTGACTGGCATTACAAGCTAGGTGCAACGATGGAGCCCTTGCAAGGTCAAACCTTTGTGCGATGGAAGCCCGTTGGATTATACAATGCCATGATTGCTCCGTTGACAAAGTATAATATGAAAGGTGTGATCTGGTATCAGGGAGAATCCAATGCAGATGATCCAATGGAATATCGTTCATTGTTACCAGCGCTGATTCGTAACTGGAGAGCAAAATGGAATCGGGGTGATTTTCCGTTTTTATATGTCCAGTTGCCTAATTTCATGAAAGCTAGTGATCAACCAACGGAGAGCAATTGGGCCTTGATGCGTGAAGCCCAACTAAAAACACTTACATTACCCAACACAGGTATAGCCGTCGCCATTGATGTTGGTGAGTGGAATGATATTCATCCGTTGAATAAAAAAGATGTAGGCAAACGACTTGCGTTAGCTGCCCAATATGTAGCGTATGGCGATACAAAAACTGTTTACGCTGGCCCCATCTATAAAAGCATGAAAGTAGAAGGAAATAAAATTGTAATTCAATTCACTAACATTGGGAGCGGACTACAATTTAAAGACGGTGAACCTAAAGGTTTTGCCATTGCAGGATCTGACAACCATTTTGTATGGGCGAAGGCTAAGATCGAGAAGAACACTATTGTTGTATGGAACGATTCAATTTCATCCCCTGTATCAGTGCGGTATGCGTGGGCAGATAATCCGCAAGCAAGCCTCTATAACAAAGAAGGACTTCCGGCTTCACCTTTTCGAACGGATGATTAATTTGGTCATTGGTTAGATAGATAGTCATTAGTAGAATAGTCATGAGGTCTTAGTCATTAGTAGTGTGTGCCTCGTCTTGAAAAAGTTGACACAGTCGGTCTTCAAGTAGCAAGTGATTAGAAATCACTACAAAAAAATAAAGGCCCCGAAAGAGGCCCATATTACTAATGTCTAATGACTTATTTTACCATCTAATGACTAAATTTAATCTCTATACATAACACCCTTCACTGCCTTAACAGTTTTCGCTACGTTTGGAAGAATGGCTTCAATCAACGTAGGGGCATAAGGTAGTGGAACGTCTAAGCTGTTTACACGTGTTACAGGAGCATCCAGATAGTCGAATGCATATTTTTGAACGTGGTATGCAATTTCAGTAGCAATGGAGCTCAATGGCCATGCTTCTTCAACAACAACCAAACGGTTAGTTTTTTTAACAGATTCAACTACAGTAGCATAATCGATTGGGCGAACAGAACGTAAATCAATTACCTCAGCTGATATTCCTTCTTTTTCTAATTCAGCAGCAGCAGCTAATGCCACTTTCATGATCTTACCAAAGGAAACGATAGTAACATCAGTGCCTGGGCGCTTAATATCAGCAACACCAATAGGAATAAGATATTCTTCAGCGGGAACATCGCCTTTATCGCCATACATCAACTCAGACTCCATAAAGATTACAGGGTCATTATCGCGGATTGAGGTTTTTAACAAACCTTTTGCATCATAAGGATTAGATGGTACTACAACCTTTAAACCTGGGCAATTGGCAAACCAATTCTCGAAGTTTTGGGAGTGTTGTGAGCTCAGCATACCAGCGTTACCAGTAGGACCTCTGAACACAATAGGAACATTAAACTGACCACCAGACATAGACATCATCTTGGCAGCACTGTTAATAACCTGATCGATAGCAACCAGAGAGAAATTGAATGTCATAAACTCAATGATAGGGCGGATGCCATTCATGGCAGCACCAACACCAATACCAGCAAATCCAAGCTCAGAAATAGGAGTGTCAATTACACGTTTTGGACCAAATTCATCCAGCATACCCTGACTCACTTTGTATGCGCCATTGTATTCTGCAACTTCTTCACCCATTAAAAATACGCTTTCATCTCTGCGCATTTCTTCATTCATAGCCTCGCGAAGGGCCTCTCTAAACTGAATTTCTCTCATGATATTTTTTAAGAAAGTGCGTAAAAATAGTATCCTGATTGGCAGAATGAAAGCAATAAGGTCTTTTTCTGTAGGCAATTTTATAAAATAAAAAACCCTTCCCGAGACCCGGGAAGGGTTTCCTGTTTAATCCAATATGGTTTACTTCAATGCGTTTCTGAAAGCTTCAGTAGTTGACCATTTTGCAAATTCAAGGTCACCCAGAGCAGCTTCTTTCAATGAAGGATCAATTTTAACAGCACTTGTCAGGTTGCTAACAACACCATCAGCGTTGCCTAAGCGAGCTGAAGCAACAGCTGCACCGTAGTATGCAATAGCCAGGTTGCTGTTTTTGGTTGTAGCTTCACCAAATGAAGTCAAGGCATTTTGATAATCTTTGTTAAGAACCTGAGCTAAGCCTTTGTTGAAAAGGTTATCAGCATTGTCAGCGGCAGAAGATTCTGAGCTTACAGCATCAGCATATTTTGCTACGATGATTTCAGAAGCACCTTTAACGCCTTTAACACCGGCAGCATTGTCGCCACTTAAACCAGCGCCAAGAGCTTTAGAAGCATGGCTTAAAGCTGCGTAAGCGTTTCCTTTCAATAAAGAAACAGAAGCTAAGTTAGCGTGTACTTCAGGAGCTTCCTGAATTTTAGCAGCAATTTCAAGTTGAGCTTGTGCTTTGTCAGCAAGGGCACCAGCATTAGCAGGAGTTTCGATAGCCTGGGCAATGTAAGTTGCACCTAAGTTATTATGAGCATTCCAGTGTGAACCTTTTTTAGTAGCGGCTTCATAGATAGAAGCTTTCTCTTCTAAAGATGGAGTAAGGGTTGCAGCATACATCAATTCTTCGAATGATAATGTATCAGCACTTACTGAACCTGTAGTGATTTGTTTAGCCAATACAGAGATCTCAGCGTCAGTCTTTTTGTCTTTAACAGTCAAGATTTCAGTTTGTGCGAAACGTAAGCCAGGGTAAACATCTTTGAATACCTTCTTGTAAGTAGAAAGTTTCTTAAGTTGTTTTTCTTGTTCTTCAAAAGAACCACCACCGTTAACGATGTTCAGGTATTCAGTTTTTTGCTCAGAAGTGATTCCTTCGTAAGCAGATAAAGCAGTTTTGAAGTTAGTCCAATCGTCAACTACTGGCTTCAGGATGAACTTGATAGAATCAGCCATGCCTTTGTAATCATACTTCTTCATTTCCTGACGGTAGAATTTCTCAATAGCGGCAGCGCGTTCTGGAGCTAATTTGCTGTTGATACGGTCAGCACCTTCAGGTGAGTGAGTACCAGTGATTGTAACTGTGCGGGTAGCGTTTTTAGCAGCGATGAAAGCATCTAATTGCTTACCTTTTGTGCTCTTTACTTCAGAAGTTCTGAGTACTGATCTTCCTTGTTCGAAGATGAAGTTGGGGATAACAACTGGTACTAATTCTTCCTGGTTGTTGTAGCCATGCTCAGCAAAAGAAGCATAGTATACTGGCTTAACAAGTTTTGACGTTGTAATGATACCGGTAGCTACCTGAAGACGTGGAGTCTTTTTAGACTTGGTACCTTTTGTAGCAGCACCTTCAACTTCCAACACACCAGACTTTAACGCTGGAGCATATGGGAAAGAGAAGCTCTTTGTTACTTTAGGTTGCTCAGTTTTGCTGTTTGGATAATCCTCAGCCTTAAAAGGAATAGGATCAAGAGCTAGTTCGCTTTCGCCATGTTTGTAGAAAGTGTTTACACTGTAAACGGTACCTTTCTTCAACATTTTAACAGGAAGTGTTGCTGCCATTTCAAAAGCAACGGTGTCTTTGTGAACTTCGAGTGGATTGGGGGTAACCGTTAGTTGTTGTTCTTTGGCCATTTTTACCATCTTAGGCAGAGTACAGCCCGCAAGGCTCAATGCCCCGATGATTAGAAATGAGTAAAGTAATTTTCTCATTGGATTTAAATTTATGTTTGGGTTAAACAGTGTAAAACTATACTTATGTGTATTTTTTTGCAATTATACTCAAAAAATAAGATTCAGACCCATGATTTTAAGCCCAAAGGGGCGTTATATTTGCATTCAGGAATATTTGGTCGGTGAATCAACTTATTTGGAAGTTGAAATTAAACAGTAAGCAGTATGAATGATTTAATGAGCAGGGTTCAACATTTCTTTGAGGTGTATGCTTTTGGCGTATGTACTCGTCTTGGTGAAAAACTGGGGGTGTCCACTTCGGCTATTAGATTGTTTTTTATCTACGCTTCATTTCTTACCGTTGGGTCGCCCGTGATACTTTATCTGGCCCTGGCATTTGTAATGAATATCCGTAAGCACCTTCGTAAACGTACGGCTATCTGGGATTATTAGATTTCCCTTTCTGAAGGAGGTAGTAATCCAGTATAATCAACCTTTTATATATGTTATCGCTAGAATAAGTAGGGAATTCGCGATGAAGCTGTCTGCGCTTCTCCCGGTTTACCTTGAAGTTACCTATGAAGTCATTGTGTGCTTTTAACACTGCCACTGCATTTTTGAACTGGCCTTTCAATACAAACACAATGGCCGCAATCCAGTCCAGTACTACCCTTGCCGGAAGTTTGTATAACAGCTCTGATGTACTAAAATGTTTATAGATCAAGGTGAGGCCATTACGAAAGTTGAGGTAAGTCTTTCTCGGACTTTCATAACCCAACGTACCAGCACCTACATGATAAATAGTACTTTGACCGCTATAAAATATCTTCTCATCCGTCCGGTTTATCTTCCAGCATAAATCAATTTCTTCCATGTGGGCAAAGAAGTCTTCATCAAAGCCACCAAACTTAAAATAAGTTTTAGACTGTATAAGAAAGCATGCGCCCGTTGCCCAAAAGATCTCCCGCTCATCATTATATTGACCGTGGTCTGTCTCTACTTTCTGAAATAATCGGCCTCTGCAAAACGGGTAACCCAATAGATCGATAAGTCCACCACCTGCACCGGCATACTCAAACTTATCCTTATGATGATAGGATAAAATCTTGGGTTGTACAGCAGCAACGTAAGGTTTAGTATCGAGTATTTTTACAAGAGGTTCAAGCCATCCGGGTGTTACCTCAATGTCAGAGTTGAGAAGTAAAAAATAGGTTGCATCAACCTGTTTCAGTGCGCGGTTGTAGCCGCCACAGTAGCCATAATTCTTGTCGAGTAAAATTATTCTTACTTGTGGAAATTCTTCCCGCAGTATTTTCACAGATTGATCGGTTGAGCCGTTATCAGCAACAATGATCTCTGCATCTGTTGTGTTATTCAGAACAGATGGCAGAAATTGGCGAAGGAGTTTCTCACCGTTATAATTTAAGATAACAACGGCGGTTTTGATCATCCCATCAGGCCACTTAAATCCATACCCGGAATGTTTGGCAATAACCCTTCCGTACTTTTCTTCAATGCTTCTTTAGCAAGTATATCAGCTTCTTCTGATGCTTTGTTTATAGCCGCTACAATAAGATCCTGAACAATTATTTTATCTTCAGCCTTCAGCAAGCTTGGGTCAATATCCAATGCCACCAGCATGCGTTTGCCATTAACAGTAGCCTTTACCAGGCCTGCACCTGATTCGCCCTGAGCCTTAATAGTTACCAGATTGTCTTGTGCTTCTTTCAGACGGGATTGCACCTCTTTCATTTTTCCCATCATTTTCATCATGTCGAACATGGTACGATTTGTTTGTAGTGTTTATAGGTTGGCAAAATTAGTAATTAATATCACGAACCTGTTAAAGTTTGGTTGATTCTGTATGAATCAGTCAAACTCAATGGAACAAAGATTTTTTTAAAGTTTGATTTCCTAATTTTTATGGAGAAGGACTACAGATCCTGACCGGTTAAATTTACGCCCCATTTCATCTGTTAAAATGGCAGTGAAGGCATAGGTTCCTTCTGGCATTGCGAGGCCATGATACTTACCGTCCCATCCTTCGTTGATGTTATCTGTTGAGAACATCATTTCACCCCACCGGTTAAAAATCTTCATTTCAAAAGCAGTAACAAACTGACCTATTACCTCGAATGAATCATTGAGATTGTCATTGTTTGGCGTGAAGGCTCGTGGATAGTAAATGTTTGGCTGCTTGATAACTTTGACAACATTAGAAGTTGTAAGCAACGTTGGATTTTGTTCGGCAATCACTTTGTATTGATACACCTGGTCATCTCCGGGAACAGGAGAGGGTTCTGTGTAGGTTATAGCTGTGATGCCCGTTATGGTTTGGATAAGCTGTCCATCTACATTATACTTTTCGATAGTATAAATCGTGACTCCCGGATAAGGGGCCCATGAAAGTAATGCAGAGTTATCTTTGTTCAGTGTGCTGCTAAGATGTATGGGGCAAAACTCATCGCTCATGTCGCTCATGTTGTCACAGTTGTCTTCGTATCTTATCTTGTAACATACATTTGTTGAGAATGACCCGTCTGTAAAATCTTCAGTAGTAGTTTTTCCAATGGCAACAGAATTTGTTGTTTTGAATATTTGATACTCTTTGGGATTAACACCCGGAGCCCAGGTAAGCTTCACACTGTTCCCCTCTGCATTCACTTCAGATCCTATGTAATTTATTTTGCCCGGTGTATAAACTAAAATGGAAGTGACAGTTTTTGGAAGCGAAACGCTGGTAGCTGTTGAATAGTTGGCTGTTAATTGATATGTATAAGGGGTGTTACAGATTACATTCTTATCAGCATACGAAAACGGGGTGTTGGGAAGTGCCTGTGTAGCGCCGTTGGTTGAGAGTGAAAAATTAGAGATGCCCGATGAAGAAGTAACCCAGGTCAGA
>DATCRE010000288.1:0-2138 GCA_036569145.1 Cyclobacteriaceae bacterium | reverse complement strand
TCCGCCATATTTTTTATCGATAAAAGCAAGCTTGGCAGAATTCCAATAGGCCGAGTTAGCATCTGGCGATGTTGCTACACCCGCATCTCCAAGTGCCGCATGCCGGGCATCTGGTGTAATAGTTAAAAAGGGTACTGCTGTTGTTATTACTTTGTACCCATCAGTTCCTGTTATTGTGCCTGTGGTTGGATTCTGAGCCAGAGCATTAATAGACAAAAAACAAATAGTGGCAATGAGGTATCCGTAAGTAAACTTCATTCGATTTTTTTTCAAAGGATTCAAAGATAATCAATTATCAATTCAAAATAATAAGTCTTGTAACCTGCTCATTTTTAGAGTTATTGGTTAAGGAACGCACAAGCACCTTAACCAAGTATAAACCGGCAGATAGTTTTTTATCAAAATCAGTTTCCCGGTCTAATTCAGGCAATTCTACTCTAAAATTGCTTTCTGTTATACTAAAGTTAAAGGTTTTTATCGGCTGGCCTGTAACATCGGCTATAGAAATTATTCCATCCAGATCATCGCCGGGCCTGTTATGCGTAAAAAAGATGGTGGTTTTACTGAAACAAGGATTAGGGTAGTTTCCCAGACTTTCAATATGAATACCTTCAGATTCTGACACTATAAAATGAACACTTGCTTCTGCCGGATTATTATAAGTATCCCAAACCTTTATTTTTAAGGTATGTCTGCCGGGTTCTAATCCTTGCATCTGGTATACAATTCGCCCATTCTTGAAATCATCTTCATTGGCAGTATAATAATCATTCAGGACAAAAGACTTTGTGTCATCATCCAGGATTCCCACAATTGAATTACCAATGCCATAGCCTGAGATGTTAATTCCGTTTTCATCATAAACTGTTGCTACCAGATATGAATTACTGCTTACAACGCCGCCATCAACAAAGGTTTCATCACCCATAAAGGCATGAATAACCGGTGGAGTAGTGTCAGGCGGTGGGTTATTGTTACTTTTTCCTACAGAAAAATTCTGATTTGCTCCTGATGCATCTGTACCTGACTCTGCAGAGGCATATAAACTAAGTCTACCCTGCCCTACCTGGTAAGCGATATTTTTAGGAACAACAAAATTAAATTCGAAGGAGCCATCTTTTACGCTGGCCTTGCCCCGGAATATTTTATTATCCCATGCACTAAACGTATAAGGAGCATTCTCATTACCCAATGTGGTGAACGATGTTTTTTTATCGAATAACGTTGCACTCAGAATTCCTTCAAAATCACTAATCTTAGTTGATTGTTCATTCTGAATTTCACCCCGAACTTTTATGGTTGATAATGCTTTGAGCGTATCAGTGCCATCATCATTTACAATTTCGGTAATAGCAATCTGATGTTCAGGCATAGCGAGTTTCATAGAAGGATCGCCCAGTAACGAGAAGTTTCTGTTTGAAACTCCGCTGATGCTATTATTTTTCGTGCGTCTGAAAATCTCGCCGAGTGTGAGGTAAGCATTTGATTCTTTTGTAAACAGTGCATTATAGAAAGCCGTATTCAATTCAAAGTTTGTGTTTGAACTTACGGGTCTTGCTGTTGACACCAGGCCAATAGCACCACTCATACTCTTTGTCAGAATATTTTCTGCACCTGAAATATTGTCGGGATCATCTGTTCGGCCATAGACGCATGTAGCGGTAACAAAAAGGGGATAGTATTTATTTTCTAAACCATTTATAGAAGCTGCATTAAAAATATCTTCTTCTGCCCACTTAGTTTCACCACCGTGACCGGTGTAGTTAACAATAAGAGCGCCTTGCGTAATAGCATCTATAATTGCCTGATTAGTTTCCGGAGAAACAGTACCCACTGGTTTCACAATTTGTGGATAAGAATCTAAAAAAATTCTGTGCGTGTTAAATTCCGGATTGGTAGTCTCTACCTGACTTGCCAAATCATCAGACTGAGATTGATGCGCATTATTATCACCATCATCAGCAACAAATACAATATCTTTTCTCCAGCTACCCAATGATTTAAGATTTGTTTCATAGTCGATAATTTTATCCACTACACTTTTTGCATCCGTAACATTCATTACAGGGAATCTTCCAACACCTATATCAAGTGTGTTATCAACAGAGGGATCTTCTTCCCAGGCGCCTTCGTTTTCA
>DATCRE010000287.1:0-3256 GCA_036569145.1 Cyclobacteriaceae bacterium | reverse complement strand
CAAACTTAAAACTATGCCTTGCGCACATGGGTGGAAGCAGTGAAGTGACAAACTCGATGGATAAAAAAAGTAAGCTTGATCAAATTCGAAAAGTAGATCCTGACAGTTGGTTTGAACACATCAAAAGTATGATGACGAAGTATCCTAATCTTTACACGGATGTTTCCTATACGCTCAGTGATTTCGCTGATTCTAAAAGTGAAGTGCTTGCCAAAACAATTGATTTTTTGAATACGGCTGTTGACTCTGCCGATGCAAGTAAGGGAAAGCTTGGTGACCGTGTTCTGTTTGGCACTGACTTTTTTATGACCGAACAAGAACGACGGGAAACGGAATTATATGCCAACACAAAAACGAAACTGAAAGACTGGTGGGATATCATTGGCCGCCAGAACACGCAAAAATATTTAATGCAGCCTTTATAACCATCCATTAAAAACAAGACCCAACCTATGAATGCCCTCAAAGAACACCTGAATGACAGGCTATCCATTTATGTATTAGTGATAATACTAAGTGGATTAATGTTCTACTACAACCTGGTTTACGTACCCACCAACGAGCGAAAATTAAATGAGCATGCGTTACGAATAATAGAGAACAAAGCGCGGATACTAAAAGATAAATACACAGCCTATCAAACAGCCATGAGCAGTGCGCAGATGTCTTATTTTGTGCATTGGTATTTTACGCTTAATCCCGACGTTAAAAAAGTTTATCTCCTGAGGAACAACGGTGCGTACTATTATTCAGATTCTTCTCAATTGCTATCAGATTTTAAAGGAGCTACAATCAAAACTTTTACCAATGATGATGATTTTAGGTATGCCCGCGTTGATCGTAATCTGATTCCGCAGGTAAATGGACCTCAACAACAAGGACTTGATAAAGATATCTGGAAAGTACGGCGAGGTGATTTCTATTTTGTTTATTCTCCCGAGCCGGATTTCATTCAAGTCAGAACAAAGAAGAAAGTACATTCCCGGGATACAGTCTTTCAATATTTCTGGCTTAATATAAAACGCTTCACGGCCAATATTAAATCAAATGATTTCTACGAAGACATATTTTTATTACGCGACACGAACGACAAATCAAATTACGATCAGAAGAAACTGGAAGTAAGTGCCTTTGATTCACAAGTGCTCGACGAATCGAAACTCGGCCTGGTGAGACTCTCCCTGCCTGACAACGCTGGCAAAATTGGTGTTGGTGTTTATGATCAGAAAATTTTTGATCAGAATTACAAAGCATATTATAAACTGGTAAAGTTGAAGAAAGGTCTTAATGTGTATGTACTTGGTCTTGTTACAACATCAAACTTTCAAAAATATGCACGCCAGATTCCAACCTGGTTTTTGGTATTCTGTTCACTTGGCATCTTAATTCTCATTCTGCTCTTTCCTGTTTTAAAACTTTTCTTTCTCAATGAGCATGAACGTCTCTCAGCCCTGGATGCGAGACTCTCTGTTTTTTCTGTAGTAATGTGCGCCAGTTTGATATTAATGGTCTTAGCTGGAAATTATATCTTCTGGGTGTCTGAGCAGCAAAAGAATGATGCTTCACTAATGAGTTTGTCTAATACAGTGCGATACAGATTTAGTAAAGAGATTGATACCTTACGAGATGCTGTTAGCAAAGACAATTTATTTAGTTCAACAAGCGAAGAGAGGAACACGGCCAGATTTAAAAAGAAACACAAGGAGATTGATTTCAATGAAGTACTATCCATTAACAATGATGGTAATATCAATACGATTTTTTTCAGCGATACTTCTAAATGTAATAATGTAAAAATGCTGCCGGTAAAATTATCGGATCGCGATTATTATAAGATCATGAAAACAGCCGAAAGAAATGGAAATGAACTGGATTACCAGATCGAAGCCATTAACTCCTTAACAACAGGGAAAGGTGAAGCTGCTATTTGCATACCATTAAAAACTATTACGTATAATGCTACGGTAGCTCCTGGCGATAATGAAAACGGCAGCGCTATGCGTGTGATCACCTCTACCCTACATTCGATCATAAACACGAGGATACCAAGTCCTTATAAATTTGCTATCGTCGATCGGACAGGTGAAGTGAAATTCAATTCAGAAAGCAAAGAAGTAATTTTTGAAAACTTTATTAATGAATGCAATAACAACCGGGCGTTGGCCGCTTATTTTGAAAATGAAATCAAAGGTTACGTTGATTTTAATTATCTGCGCGCCGAATGCAGAGGCTACATTCAAACATTGCGAAAAGGCTGGAGCCTTATTGTATATTTTGAGATGGGAAACTCACGTGGTTTTGCTGCACAGGTTTTCAGCTTGTGCTTAATTACATTAGTGATCGTTGCACTCTACGTTCTTTTCGTTCAATTGCTGCTTGCCTCAGATAACAAAAAGCCAATGCTTCTTCAAACTCGTGCGTTTTTTTATGACTGGCTCAACCCCAACAACAACACCCCTGAAATGTGGCTTTCGCTCGCCTGGGTTAATGCATCGTTGTTTGTACTTGAAATGGTGTGGCTCTACTTTAGCGTATCTACAATTCTTACTATTATTTTTCTTTTTATTGTTATCACAACATCATACTACATTGTATATACAAAACTCTCTGGTTTTCGAAAAAATTATAACCGTATAAAATCATATCGCATGCTGAGGTGGCTGCTGGTTGCTTGGATAATTATATTCATAATGCTCCAGGCTTACTATTATGAGCCTCGTCATATCTTGATTTTACTTCCTATCGGAATTATTTTAATACTTGCCGTTCATCAGAATCATTCTGGCTACGTGATCTGGCTAAGAAAATTTTTAGCTTCATCAGCTTTAAAAAAATATAATTCCTACCGTGCTTTTTTATTCTCGTGGTTGCTGATTCTTGCCATCGGGCCTTCCATTTTGTTTGTTACTGATCACTTCGCTTTTCAAAACTTTATTCGCAGTTACGCATATCTTTTAGAAGATGTAAAAAAGCTTCAGATAAAATCCGTAAGTGAACAGGAAGGTAAAGCTGGTTCGGATTATACACTTCGTGATTTAGGTCAACAAAAAAAGTATGTTCCTCTTTTCAAAGACAACCCTGATTTTACTTTCTATTCACTGATACCGCGTTACTCCATGCACGACGCTTCTGTTACCGGTGTGCAGTTTAATTATATCCCGGAATATACCCGGGCTTCCATTTCTGTATCGCCACGGTTTGTTAAGATCGAAGTACCGCTCTCCAATTTAACAGACAATGCAAAAACAGTTGCGCG
>DATCRE010000286.1:0-2300 GCA_036569145.1 Cyclobacteriaceae bacterium | reverse complement strand
AATTTTTCACAAACAACTGCACTTACCATTTCACGTTGGTTTTTCGAATAACGAATAGTCATACTGTTATCATACGACTCAACAGACTCAATGATAATAGTCAACCCTAGGCTTAACTTTTTAGTGTTCAGGTATTTTAAAAACTCTTCCGATGAATGTGCTAGTGCTGCAAGCTTCACGGAGTCACCAGCTTTGCACTCGCTTAGTTTATGATAAGGCTTTGAATTTATCTTGCCATTTTTATCAGGTATAGGCGATCCATGGGGATCAACTGTTGGATGTCCGAGAAGTTCGTCCATTCGATCAAAAAAAGCAGGCGATTTGATATGTTCAACCTGCTCAGCAATTTCATGCACCATCTCCCAGCCAAAACCCATTTTCTGAACAAGAAACATTTCAGTCAATCGGTGTTTGCGTATCACAAAGGCAGCTTCCTTTTTACCCTTGGCCGTTAACGACAAAGGCTTATACTTTTCATAGTTTACCAGCCCTTGCTGATGTAGGTTTTTAATCATGCTATTGGCAGTAGGCGTACTTACCTGTAAGGCATTACTAAGATCAGAAAGGCTGATCTCTCCATCATTATCAGCCAATGTAAATAATGCCTTCAGGTAATTCTCTTCCGTTTGTGATGCCATAAGCCATGAATTGCACTTCAAATATAAAAGAAATAGCTCAAAGCTATTTGTTAGATTAATCTAACTTAATAAGTTTGTATATCTAAAATATAAATTATGTATTTCAAAGAAATTTGGATCTCTGTTATAGCCTTTTTGCTACTTGCAGTAATGATTTTCTCTTGCCAGGAGTTAATGCCAGGCACCCCGGCAAGCGATTCTTTGCTGGATGGACCGCTGGAAGATCTTACATATTCTCAATCTCGTCAGCATCTTGCAGGTGATGCCGCCTTCAACAACCAGGTTTTTACTGCTGAAACTGGTTTAGGCTCCATATTCGTAGCCCAGAGTTGTGGAGGTTGCCACGCAGGTGATGGTAAAGGTCATCCTTTTACAACACTTACACGCTTTGGACAAACAGATGAAACGGGTAATAAATTTCTAAATGAAGGTGGCCCCCAACTACAGCACAGAGCATTGCCAGGTTATACACCTGAACAAATTCCTGCAGGTGCAACCTTTTCAAAATTTACACCTCCTGCCAATACGGGCCTCGGGTTTATAGAACTGGTTTCCGATGTTGATATTTTAGCGATGGCTGATCCTGATGATCAAAATGGTGATGGCATTTCAGGTGTTCCAAACTGGAATACATTACCCAATTATGTCAATATTAGTAATGATGCAATCTCTAACAACGGAAAATACATTTGTCGTTTCGGAAAGAAAGGAAGTGTTTATAATCTACTTCAGCAAACCGCGAGAGCTTACAATCAGGATATTGGTATCACATCAATATTTGAGCCCTATGATGTGTATTCACACGAGGAAATAGATCCAGAGATTTCTATGAAAGTAATTCAGGATGTAGTATTCTATCTGCAGACTTTAAAGGCTCCTATTCAACGCAATGCCAATGATTCAGAAATTGTAGAAGGTTTGAATCATTTCAAACAGATTGGATGTGAAAACTGTCATAGGCAAACGCTGCATTCCGGATTTTCCGAGATTAATTCATTATCGAATAAAGATTTCCATCCTTACACTGATTTGCTTTTGCACGATATGGGTAGTGGCCTTGATGATGGCTATACTGAAGGAAGTGCAAAGACATACGAATGGCGCACACCAGCATTATGGGGTTTAGGTCTTTCTCCGAATTCTCAGGGAGGTGAATACTACTTACTTCATGATGGTCGCGCGAAAAGTATAGAAGAGGCTATACTTCTTCATGGTGGTGAAGCCAGTATGAGTGTTGAGAAGTTCAAAGAGCTTTCTGCAACGCAGCAACAATCACTTATTAAATTTCTGAAATCACTATAGCACACTATGAATAGAAAAGACTTTATAACAGCATGCTCTAAGTGTAGCCTGGGTGTTCTAATAGCACCTGCATTACTTGAAGCATGTGCTTCAACAAAGTATATACATGCTCTTATTGTAGACAGCGATCTTGTTGTTTCATTATCAGATTTTGAAATAATAAAAAATGAAACGGTGCAATACCATAAATACATTGTGGTGCAACACGACTCACTTCAATTTCCAATCTGTGTATATCGTATCTCACCTGAGATCTATCATGCGCTTTGGATGCAATGCACCCATCAAGGTACAGAACTTCATGTTTTTGGCGACAGACTTCAATGTCCTGCTCACGGAAGTGAATTTAAGATAAACGGA
>DATCRE010000285.1:0-4830 GCA_036569145.1 Cyclobacteriaceae bacterium | reverse complement strand
CTCTATACCAATGTGATTTTTAACAAGGAGCTTTTAGACAACGCCAGGTTTCAGTTAACCTCAAGTCAGGAGCAATTGGATAGAATCAAGAAACAAGTTGCCGCAGGATCGTTGTCGAGATCCAGTGAATTAAATCAGGAAGCCCAGGTAGCAACAAATGAAGTTACATTAATTAACCAGGAGAATGCATTGAATCTTTCAATACTTCAGTTGAAGCAGGCCATGCAATTACCTGCCAGCGATAAACTGGATGTTACAAAACCTGAAATAGAAGTTGAAGATTTAATCCTGGATCAGAATGCCGAACAGATTTATCAAACGGCACTTCACACCATGCCGGAAGTCAGAAGTGCGCTATTGAAAAAAGAAAGTGCAGATTTTTCACTCAGTGCCAGTAAAGGAAATTTATATCCACGACTAACTTTTAACGTCTCAGCACAATCTAACTCCTCAAGTCTGAATAAGAGATTCATTTCAGATGGAGGTGTGGCTCTTTCGTCAAGTCCGATAGCGAAGGTAAATGATATTAACGGTGCCAATGTTTACTCCTTAGCCCCAACCGGTAACTATTCTGACTACGCACACTTCAATCAGCTTAAGGATAACTTATATAAAGTTTTTAGTCTGCAGTTAAGCATCCCTATTTTTAATGGATTACAAAACCGCACTGCCGTGCAACGTGCAGCTGTTAATTCGGAACTTGCGCAGATTACTGTGCAAGAAACAGAAAATACGTTACGTCAAAGTATAGAGACTGCTTATAATGATGCAACGTCTGCCGCCAAAACTTATAGCTCTTCTTTAAAGCAAGTTTCTGCGAGGGAAGAAGCTTATCGAATGAATAAGCAGCGCTTTGATCTGGGCGGACTCAGCTATGTAGAATATCACATTTCAGAAAATGATTTGTTTCAGGCCAAAAATGATTTGACCAGGGCAAAATACAATTTCATATTTAAAAAGAAGATTCTTGACTTCTATCAAGGTAAAACAATAGATTATTAATTTCCAATTCTTATAAAATTCGAAATGGCAAAACAAAAACAAAAATCGAATAAGCTAATATACTGGCTCATTGGAGGGCTGGCTGGTGTAATTGTTCTACTCTTTATTCTTAAATCGGCAGGCATGATTGGTAAGCCTAAAGAACTTGAGGTAGAGCTGGCCAAAGCAAAACGTACAACTATCGTTGAAAAGGTGAGTGCCTCAGGAACAGTTCAACCTGTAACAGAAGTAAAAATTGCCCCCGAAGTTTCAGGTGAAATTATCGACCTGCTTATAGCCGAAGGTGATTCTGTTGGCAAAGGCCAGTCATTGGTAAAGATTCGTCCGGATACATGGCAAAGTCAGCTTGACAGAGCAGAAGCCGGGCTAAGCCAGCAGCGTGCTAACCTGGAACAATCCAGGTCAAGCTTATCACGCGCAGAGGCAACGCTTGTACGTGCAGAAGCTGAATATAAACGACAGGAAAGACTGTGGAATGAAAAAGTAATTTCTGAATCAGACTGGCAACTGGCCCAACAAAATTATGCTGTTGCCAAAAACGATAAGAGCTCGGCCGTGCAAGCAGTAGAAGCCGCCCGATTTGTTATTCAAAGCACCGAAGCATCGCTTAAAGAAGCACGTGAAAATTTCAGAAAGACCTCCGTTAATGCACCTATGAATGGAATTGTTTCCAAGCTCATCGTGAAGAAAGGTGAGCGAGTTGTTGGAACAGCAACCATGGCGGGTACTGAAATGCTTCGCATTGCTGATCTGAACGTGATGGAAGTTCGTGTTAACGTAAATGAAAATGATATTGTGCGAGTGCACCTGGGTGATACAGCACTGATCGATGTAGATGCATATTCAAATACCCACAAAGAATTTAAAGGTGTAGTAACGCTTATTGCCAACACAGCAAAAGATAAAGCCTCGTCAGATGCCATTACAGAATTTGAAGTGCGGATTTTAATTCTACGTGCTTCTTATGATGATCTGATCAAGGCTGGTAATAAATTTCCGTTCAGACCGGGTATGACGGCCAGCGTTGAGATCATCACACAGACAAAGGCAAATGTTCTTTCTGTTCCGCTGGCGGCTGTAACAACACGCAATCCAGATGACCTGAAAAAAGATGAGAATAAAGATAAGAAGGATGGGCCACCGGAAGATGCACCTAAACCAGCCAACGATAAGAAGCCAGAGAAGAAGAAAGAAGATAAGGTTGTACTGTTTGTAAACGAAAAAGGTACAGCCAAAATGGTGGAGGTTAAAACAGGTATAAGCGACTATGATAATATTGAAATTGTTTCTGGAGTTAAGGACAGCGTTGAGGTAGTCACCGGACCATTCCTTGTTGTCTCCAAACGCCTCAAGGACGGGGAGAAGATCAGGCCCCAGGAAAAGAAAGAAGAGAAGAAAGATTCTAAGTAATACTAAAAACCCCCGCAAGTCGGGGGTTTTTTGTTACTTTGGAGAAAAAAATTATGGTACAACATCCCTGGCACGAGGTTTCTATCGGCACCAATCCACCAGAGTTTATTAATGGAATCATTGAAATTCCAAAAGGTTCAAGAGCTAAATACGAAATTGATAAGGAAAGCGGCCTTATTAAGCTGGATCGTGTAATTTATGCATCCATGTATTATCCTCTTAATTACGGGTTTATTCCCCAGACGTTGGGCGAAGACCATGACCCGCTCGACATTGTAGTGCTAACCCAAGTATCTGTAGTGCCCCGTTGCCTGATTCCCTCTAAAGTTATTGGCGTTATGCGCATGATCGATCTGGGCGAGGCAGATGATAAAATTATCGCGGTAGCGCAGCAAGATGCCAGCGTAAGTCATATTAATGATGTAAGCGAGCTTCCTGAATATTTTAAAGTAGAATTGAAGCATTTCTTTGAAAACTATAAAACATTAGAAAATAAAAAGGTCGTGGTTGATGAATTTCAATCTAAAGACCAGGCCATGCGAATTATTGAAGAGGGTATTAAGAATTACCGCGATACCTATAGAAAGTAGTTTTTAGTTTTTGTAAGCATGAAGGTTTCTGTTGTTATCAGTACATATAACTCACCAGCCTGGTTGGAGAAAGTATTGTGGGGCTATGAATGCCAGACGCATAAAGATTTTGAAATTGTTATTGCTGATGACGGCTCGGGTAACGAAACAAAGCAGCTGATTGATCGCTTCATTTCTCAAACAGCATTAGAAATTATTCACGTTTGGCATGCCGATAATGGTTTTCAAAAATCCCAGATTCTAAACAAAGCTATTGTTGCCTGCACTACAGACTATCTTATTTTTTCAGATGGCGATTGCATTCCCCGACATGATTTTGTTGAAGTTCATGTTAGAAATGCGCAGAAGGGATTTTTCTTGTCCGGTGGATATTTTATGCTTCCGATGGAGACAAGTAAAACCATTCAACAAGCTGATATAAAAAACAGAAATGCTTTTCAGGTGAGCTGGCTTTATGCTCATGGCTTGCCCAGGACGCATAAAACCATGAAGCTCACCAGTGCCGGCTGGAAGGAAAAGTTTTTGAACTTCATTACACCAACCAAAGCCACCTGGAATGGACATAACTCATCAGGTTGGAAAAAAGATATTGTGGAGGTTAACGGGTTCAATGAGAAAATGCAATACGGAGGCCAGGATCGTGAGTTGGGTGAACGCATGATGAATAAAGGAATTAAGGGAAAACAAATTCGCTATAGCGCTATTTGCATTCACCTTGATCACAAAAGAGGTTACAACACAAAAGAATCAATTCAGTTTAACAGAGCTATCAGAAACGAGACAAAGAAGCTTCATAAAACATGGACTGAATTTGGAATTATTAAAGACTCCAAACAATAATCCGGAATGATGAAAGTCTCTCTTATTATTTCGGTGTATAAAAATGTGAACGACCTCAAAGTAGTGCTTGATGCGTTGAAAGATCAAACATTTAAATCTTTTGAGATAGTTGTTTCAGAGGATGGTGAATACGAACCGATGAAGACATTTTTGTCAACGTATCAACATCCTAATTCAATTCTGCATTTGACTCAACCTGATGTTGGCTGGAGAAAAAATCAAGCCTTAAATAATGCTATCCGAAAATCTTCGGGCGACTACCTTATTTTTATTGATGGCGATTGTGTGCTGCATCATAAATTTATGGAGCACCATGTTCAGTTTGCTGATAAGAACCATGTTGTTGCCGGCAAGCGAGTAAAGCTGGGCCCTGCATACTCAGATCTTTTCCGAAAACAGCAAGACAGCCTACTGCAACTTGAAAAGAGAGTTGAGAAGGAGCGAAGCGCTTTGAAAAAAGACGGTGTGAGGTTTTATGAAGAAGCTTTTTATTTCGATCCCAAAAGCTGGCTAGGCTTTATTCCAGAACTACGAAAGATGCGTCAGCTAAAAGGCTGTAACATGTCCTTCTACAGAGAGACACTCGAAAAGATCAACGGCTTTGACGAAGACTATATACTGCCTGCTATTGGAGAAGATATTGATCTGACGTGGCGCCTGGAAGGGTTAGGTTATAAACTTTTTTCAGTTCGAAACCTGGCAGTACAATATCATTTACATCATAAAGAAAACTGGACAGATCAATCTGTTAACGAAAATATTATGGCTGAAAAAAAAGCCATGCACAAATTTGTTTGTGATAACGGATTGGTTCGAAGACCTAAACAATTTAGGTCACCATTGAAAATTTTGATTGTTGAAAATAAATTTCATCAAGAGATAATTCCCACTCAGCTTAGATTTCTTTTAGATGCTAATATTGAAGCGCATTTGTTTCTAAACCAAAAACTTTGGGACGATGACCTATTAGGTGATTTTCAAAAAGCAG
>DATCRE010000284.1:0-5644 GCA_036569145.1 Cyclobacteriaceae bacterium | reverse complement strand
ATATTCCTGCTGATACTTCTGCGGACTCTTGCCTGTGATGGCCTTGAAGTTTTTATGAAAGCAACTAAAATTGTTGAAGCCGCTTTCATAACATAATTGTTTTATGCTAAGCTTATTTTCAATCAACAACTTACAAGCTTGTCCAATGCGAAGCTCTGTGAGAAACTGCGAGTAGGTTTTACCTGTGCGTGATTTAAAATACCGACAGAACGAATTAGGTACCATACCGGCAATGGCTGCAATTTCCTCCAGGTAAATTTCTCCGCTAAAATGGTTGAGGCTGTAATTGTAAATAGCATTGATGCGTTCGTTTTCGGAGTCTGAGAAATCAACGTTAAAGCCGATGGAAGAAAGTAATGTTATCTCGCTTGCATTGGCAAAGGCCGACAAACATTCTACCAATGTCATTAACCTCATAAAACCGTCTGTTGCATTTATTTTATCAATGAGTGATCCAATGTATTGAGCATCCTTTCCACTAACAGAGATACCACGCTTTGCTTTTTCCAACACATTCTTAATGGATTTAGTCTCTGGCAGATTGATAAACTTATCTCCCCAGAAATTTTCGAAGAAGTGAATAACTGTAGAGAAGACGTTGGATTCTTTTTTTGATTGAAACTGAGTCTCATCAAACTTCCAGTAATGCGGAAGGTTAGAACCCACCAGCACAATGTTGCCCGGTTCAAATCGTTTAATGTTGTCGCCAATAAACTGTGTGCCGTTGCCTTTGTGAATTTTGATTAACTCAACTTCTGCATGGTAATGCCAGCGGTTGTTGATGTTGGCATACCTGTCTTGCCTCACGCTGAATGAGTGATCGGGTGACGTAGCAACCTGAAGTAATTTTGGTTTCATGAATCAAGACAGTTCGAAATCGTTGTAATTAGATAATTATTCAACAGAATCGTATAATGAATATGTAAATATGTTAAAAAAACTTAATAACCTGCTAATAAAGCAAATCGATCTGAATTAAAATCCTCGTTCCTTGCAATCGTTTGATTGAGGTTTTATAGCTTGAGCTAATCTAAAATACACCTACGAAGAATGAAAAATAACAACACCCGTTTTGCCATCATCCTCATAACATCGCTGTTTTTTATGTGGGGCTTTGCATTAAATCTTAATCCAATTCTTATTCCACATCTTAGAAAAGCCTGTCAGCTTACAGATTTTCAGTCAGCGTTAATAGACTCAGCTTCATACATAGCCTATTTTATTATGGCGATACCAGCGGGCCAGGTGATGAAACGTTTTGGTTATAAAGGAGGAATCATTTTCGGTTTGTTTTTATTTGCCCTTGGAGCTTTCTTATTCTACCCTGCAGCGGTAACCAGAACCTATGCTTTCTTTTTAGGCGCACTCTTTATCATTGCTTGTGGACTAACGTTTCTGGAGACAGCAGCCAATCCTTACATCACGGTGTTGGGAGATGAATCGAACGCGGCAGAAAGATTAAACTTTGCCCAGTCGTTTAATGGATTAGCAGCAACGCTTGCCCCGCTTATCGGTGGACATTTCATATTATCGGGCAAAACATTATCAAGTGAAGATGAAGCTGGTATGTCTGCGGATCAATTAAATGCTTATTTGAATAGCGAAGCTTCTGCAGTAAAACTTCCCTTCATTATCATTGGCGTTGTTGTATTGTTAGTAGCGCTCGTACTCTGGAGAACAAAGCTTCCTGAAATTGAAGATGGTGCTGTTGAGGAAAAATCAGGAGGCTCGCTATTGAAAGAAAAAAATCTGATGCTCGGTGTGTTGGCCCAGTTCTTTTATGTTGGCGCACAAGTTTGTGTTAGCAGTTTCTTCATCAGGTTTGCCTATAGAGTAGCCGGTATTGAAGAAAAAGCTGCGGCGGTATTCTTGTCAGTAGCCTTGTTTGGCTTTATGGCAGGTCGTTTCATTGGCACTTTTTTAATGAAGTATATTGCACCTGCCAGGTTGCTGATTGTTTATACTGTTATAAATTTCATGTTGTTAATATTGGCCGTTTCGTTGCACGGCAAATTCTCGGTATATGCCCTGGTGGGCGTGGAGTTCTTTATGTCGATTATGTTCCCGACAATTTTTGCATTGAGCATTCAGGGACTTGGCTCTAAGACAAAGGAGGGTTCATCGCTTGTTATCATGTCAATTGTAGGAGGCGCAATTTTTCCGGCCATCATGGGTAAAGTATCCGATCTTACCAATATTCAAACAGCATACCTGGTGCCTGCATCATGTTTTGTTGTGGTCTTTTATTTTGCACTTAAAAACATTAGTGTAAAAAAAGTAGTCTTATCAACCTCTCACTAATTTTGATGTGTAACTTTAATCCTTCAAAAAACCGCAATCAGATTAAGTAACCTATGGCAACAACAAAAAGATATAGTCTAGCGCTAGACATGGTAGATGATCAGGCATTGATTGCTGAGTATGAGCATTGGCATCAGAATGTTTGGAGCGAAATAAAGAAAAGCATATTGGATTCTGGTATTGTCGATATGGAAATTTATCGTTTCGGCAATCGCCTCTTTATGATTATGGAAACTGATGCAAGCTTCAGCTTTGAGCGCAAAGCAGCCATGGATGCAAGTAATCCTAAAGTGGCAGAGTGGGAAGCATTGATGTGGAAATTTCAACAGCCTATACCCGGATCTAAGCCCGGTGAAAAGTGGGTGCTCATGAATAAGATATTTTCATTAAATGATTAACAAATAAAAAATATTTTCAATGTTCAGTCTCAAACAAAAGAAAGCAATTGTAACAGGTAGTGGTAGTGGAATTGGCAGAGCTGTGGCCCTGGTATTTGCAGAACAGGGGGCACACGTTGGTGTGGCTGATCTTAATGAAGCACAGGCCAATGAGGTTGTGAATGAAATAAAATCCAAAGGTGGATCAGCTTCTGTCCTTGTTGTAAATGTTGCAGATCAGGAACAGGTAGTAGCATCATTCAAATCATTTGGCCCAATTAATATTTTGGTAAACAGTGCTGGTATATCACACATTGGCAGAGTGACAACAACCACACAAGAAGACTTTGATCGTGTTTATAACGTCAATGTAAAAGGAGTTTACAATTGCTTGTATGCAGCTCTTCCGATTATGAAAGAAAATGGCGGAGGTGTGATTATAAACATGTCGTCTATTGCAGCGGTGATCGGCCTGAATGATCGCTTTGCTTACTCCATGAGCAAGGGCGCTGTTTTAGCGATGACGTTGTCAGTTGCTAAAGATTATATAAAAGATAATATACGCTGTAATTGTATTTCACCAGCGCGGGTTCATACACCATTTGTGGATGGCTTCTTAAAAAAGAATTATCCCGGACAAGAAGCTGAGATGTTTGAAAAATTATCGAAGACTCAACCCATTGGAAGAATGGGGACACCGGATGAAATCTCAAAACTGATTTTATACCTCAGCTCTGACGAAGCATCTTTCATCACTGGTACAGATTATCCTATTGACGGAGGCTTTATCAGACTGAACAGTTAATGCCTCACCCTAAATCCCTCTCCGGAGGAGAGGGACTTGAGGCCAATATTGAATTTTAAAACTTATACTTTCCATGAAACTTATTCGCTACACCGAGAATCAAAAAACAAAGACAGGCATTGCGCTGAATGATAAACTTTATGATACATCAGGATTTGGCCAGGATTATAACGAAGAGTTCTTTGCCGCTGATGGCCTGACAAAACTTAAAAAGTATGTAACGGATAATCTCTCTACACTTAAAGCTTTATCGAGTGATATTCAACTAGCATCGCCGGTAGCGCGTCCTTCTAAAATAATTTGCATTGGTCTTAACTATGCCGATCATGCGAAGGAAACAAATGCAACACCGCCTGCGGAGCCTATCATCTTCATGAAATCAACAACAGCGTTGTGTGGTCCTAATGATGATATTGTTATTCCAAAAAATTCCGTTAAAACAGATTGGGAAGTAGAGCTTGCTGTTGTAATCAGCAAGAAAGCAAGTTATGTAAGCGAGAAAGAAGCCATGGATTATGTAGCAGGTTACTGTTTACATAATGATGTATCAGAACGTGAGTTCCAGATTGAACGTGGAGGTACATGGGATAAGGGAAAAGGCTGCGACACATTTGCACCGCTAGGTCCGTGGCTGGTAACGAAAGATGAAGTTGCTAACGTTGATAACCTTCGCTTATGGCTAACAGTGAATGGAACTAAAATGCAGGATGGCAATACCTCTAATTTTATTTTCAATGTTCCATTTGTTATTTCATATATAAGCCAGTTCATGACATTGCTTCCGGGTGATGTTATTTCTACTGGAACACCAGCAGGTGTTGGACTTGGATTTAAACCTCCAATCTTTCTCAAACCTGGTGATGTTGTTGAATTAGGTATTGATGGATTAGGAACGTCAAAGCAAAAAGTTAGAGCGTATGGTCATTGATGCTCACCAGCATTTCTGGAAGTTTGACCCGGTGAGAGACAGTTGGATCACAGATGATATGTCTGTTATTCAAAAGGATTTTTTGCCAGAGCATCTAAAACTTATTCTTCAATCAAATGGAGTTTCAGGTTGTGTAGCCGTTCAGGCAGATCAATCAGAAACTGAAAATGAATTTTTGATTTCGCATAGCAAGCAAAATGATTTTGTAAAAGGAATTGTAGGATGGGTAAATCTTGAAGCCGATAACATTGAAGATCGGTTGGCCTATTATAAAAGCTTCGATAAGATGAAAGGCTTCAGACATATCTTGCAAGGAGAGAAGCAACGCGATTTTATGTTGCGTTACAATTTTAAACGTGGCATAAGTAAGTTAAAGGATTTCAACTTTACGTATGATATTTTAATCTTCCCCGATCAATTAAAGTATACAACTGAATTTGTTTCGCTCTTTCCAGATCAGAAGTTTGTTATAGATCACATTGCAAAACCTGAAATCAAAGCAAAGAAAATTGAAGATTGGAAGAAGGATATTCAAGCTGTTGCAAAACACGAAAATGTTCATTGCAAAATTTCAGGAATGATAACCGAAGCTGACTGGAAGAACTGGAGTGCTAATGATATTAATCCTTACCTCGATGTTGTTGTCGAAGCTTTTGGAATAAAGCGCATCCTGTACGGTTCAGACTGGCCGGTATGTCTTGTTGCAGGTTCGTATACCGAAATGTTAAATGTAGTCCGGAATTATTTTTCATCATTCACTAAAAATGAACAAGAAATGTTTTTCGGACAAAACGCTATAAAATTTTACAACTTATAAAGCAATACCATGGATTTACAATTAAAAGATAAAGTAATTATCGTTACGGGCGGAGCCAAAGGTATAGGCGAAGGCATTGTTAGAGTATTGGCTTCTGAAGGCGCTATACCTGTTGTTGTTGGTAGAAACGAATCAGACAATGCCAAGATTGTGGCAGAGATCGAACAAGCTGAAGGTCGTGCGTTTGCTGTCACGGCTGAGTTAACAGATCCAAAAGATTCGGAGAAAGTTATTCAGGCAGTAATAAAGAAGTTTGGCAAAATTCATGGCCTGGTTAATAATGCTGGCGTTAATGATGGTGTTGGCCTTGAGCATGGCGACTATGAACGTTTCATGGCCTCGCTTCATAAAAATGTAGTTCATTATTATTTAATGGCACACTACGCATTGCCTTATCTCAAAGAAACAAAAGGCTC
>DATCRE010000283.1:0-5973 GCA_036569145.1 Cyclobacteriaceae bacterium | reverse complement strand
CCAATGAAGGTTAGAAAGATAATCTTCCATCAGCACAGTATATTGTTGGCTGCGTAACTGCAGATATCGTGCTTCGAGCTTCTGTAACAAAAATTCCAGTTCGATATGCAAGTCAAGTGTTTCATTTAAAACAACACCGAGCGATGTGGCAGTGGAAACACTAAAGGTTTTTTGGTTCATATTCAAACCAATTCCGATGATGGAATTAGAGAACTTATTGCCCTGAATTTGATTTTCGACTAAAATACCGCAAAGCTTTTTTCCGTCTACCAAAATATCGTTGGGCCATTTTATACGTACAGTGGCATGACTTTTACTTTTTACATAATCGGCAATAGCCAGTGATGTAAAAATGTTGAGAAAAAATTGATCACGAATGCTTAAAGTCGAGGGTTTGAGGATGATAGAAAAGGTGAAATTTAGTCCTTTTTGTGCTTCCCAGGTGTTTCCACGCTGACCTCGCCCTGCTGTCTGGTTATCTGTAATGACCACCGTTCCTTCCGGAGTGGAGGGTTGTTGACTCATTTGAAGGGCTAAATCGTTCGTAGAATGACATTCTGGCAGTGAAACCAGGTTCTTTCCGAGGAAAAGCGTTGTGGCAGGGATTTTATACAAGGATATTTTAGTTAGTTTTGTAGGTCGCGGAGTATTTTATTTCGAGAGAGTAGTTAAATTAAAAAACGAAGATAGCTTAATGGCAAAAAAAAAGAAGGAAGTCAGTTCTGAAAAGCTTAATGATGTGATTGTAAAAGGCATGCAGGAGAAGAAAGCAACTGACATTGTAGTGATGGATCTTCGGAAATTAAAGAACGCGTCGGCAGATTTTTATATACTTTGTTCAGGCAATTCGGATAAACAGCTCGATGCCATCGCAGAGTCTATTGATGCAGAGGTTTTCAAGGCTTTAAAAGAAAATCCCAGAAGTGTTGAAGGAAAAAAGAATAAAGAGTGGATGTTAATCGACTACTTTGATGTAGTTGTTCATGTTTTTCGCAAAGATCGTCGACAATACTATGCACTAGAAAAATTATGGGGCGACGCAGAAATTACTGAAATAGAAAGTGCCTCATAACTAAAATGAACATTACACGTTACTGATTTGATATTTTAAATTGACTGAATACTGAAATGGCTGATAAACCGAAAGAAAATAAACCACTTTTACCAGGAAAGGCGCCGAAGGGAAATTACCAGATCTGGGTGATACTGGCTACTGTTGCTGTTGTGCTTGGCGTAATGTACATGAGCTCCCTGGGCAGCCTCAAGGAAATTAGCAAGAGCGAACTCGAAAATATGATTCGTGAGAATTACGTTAAGAAAGTAATTCTGGTTGAAGAACAAGGTCATCCTATTGCTGAAATTACTCTTAATGAGGAAGCACTGAAAAATGCAAAGTATCGACAGGATTTTGAGAAAGGTCCGTTGGGCGCAAACTCTGCTGGTCCGCATTACAAAATCAAGGTTATCTCTGTTGATAATTTTGACAACTGGTATAACTCACTGGTAAGCAAACAACCTGAAGGCAACAGACCTGAATACAAGAAAGAAGACAGACCCGATTACTTTGGCTTATTCTTTCAATATGGATTCCTCTTCCTTGTAATCTTTGGCTTCTGGATGCTCATGCGTCGTATGACGGGTGGCTCTGGCCCCGGCGGACAAATCTTTAACATCGGCAAGTCGAAAGCAGCATTATTTGATGCTGAGAATAAAGTGAAAATTACTTTCTCTGATGTAGCCGGACTTGAAGAAGCTAAAGAAGAAATAAAAGAAATTGTAGACTTCTTAAAAACGCCCGGCAAGTTCACCAAGCTTGGTGGTAAAATACCGAAAGGTGCCTTGTTAGTTGGCCCTCCGGGTACAGGTAAAACATTGTTGGCGAAAGCTGTGGCAGGCGAAGCTGCCGTACCATTCTTCTCACTCTCAGGTTCTGACTTTGTTGAGATGTTTGTGGGTGTGGGTGCAGCGCGCGTTCGTGATCTGTTCAAACAAGCTAAAGAGAAAGCCCCTTGTATCGTATTCATCGATGAGATTGACGCCATTGGTCGCTCACGTGGTCGTGGTCAGATGCCGGGCGCAAATGATGAACGTGAAAATACATTGAACTCATTGCTGGTTGAAATGGACGGTTTTGCTACTGACTCGGGCGTTATCATTCTGGCAGCAACCAACAGACCTGATGTGCTCGATTCAGCATTGTTACGTCCAGGTCGTTTCGACAGACAAATAAGCATTGACAAACCAGATATCGTGGGTCGTGAAGCCATCTTCAAAGTTCATTTGAAGCCTATCAAACTGGATGCAACGGTAGACCCTAAGAAATTATCTGCGCAAACTCCTGGCTTTGCCGGAGCAGAAATAGCCAACGTATGTAACGAAGCTGCTTTGATAGCTGCACGTCGTGATAAGAAAGCTGTCGATATGCAGGATTTTCAGGATGCCATTGACAGAGTTATCGGTGGTCTTGAAAAGAAAACGAAAATTATTTCACCTGAAGAAAAGAAGATCGTTGCTTATCATGAAGCAGGTCATGCAGTAGCAGGTTGGTTCCTTGAACACGCCGATCCATTGGTAAAAGTAAGTATTGTGCCACGTGGTGTTGCAGCGCTGGGCTATGCACAGTATTTACCAAAAGAACAGTTCTTATATCAGACAGAACAATTGATGGATGAGATGGCCATGGCTTTTGGTGGTCGTGTGGCAGAGGATATCATCTTCGGCAAAATCTCAACCGGAGCACTTAGTGATCTTGAGCGTATTACCAAGTTAGCGTATAGCATGGTTACGGTATATGGTATGAATAAAGCCATCGGCAATATTTCATTCTACGATTCAAAGCAATCTGACTATTCTTTCAACAAGCCATATTCAGAAGCTACATCAGAACGCATTGATCAGGAAGTAAAAGGAATTGTTGACCAGGTATATGAGCGCACCAAGAGTCTGTTGCTGAAACACCAGGTTCATTTAGAAGTAATTGCGAAAGAACTACTTGAAAAAGAAATTCTGTTTCAAGCTGACTTGGAGCGTTTGATTGGCAAGCGTCCTTTTGAAAAGCTCACAACATACCAGGAGTTTACCAATGGCAAGGGTGATGCAGCTAAAGCAGATGTGCCTGTTGCAGAACCTGAAACACAATCAGAAGTATCACCTTCTATAAATGAAGGATAAATTATAACATGAACACACTATAGATAAACTCAGGCACTGATTCAGTGCCTGAGTTTTTTTATAACTTGCCCACAGTAAAACTCTTGACGATTTGGGTAAGGCCCATTTAGTTTTAATACAATATGCTTACTAAACACACAGATCTGAACGGTAAAAAAATATTCTTCGCTTCTGATTTTCATCTCGGAGTTCCTAATCATGCAGAGAGTGTTGCCCGTGAGAGGCGTATCATGGCCTGGCTTGATTCAATAAAGGACGAAGCTCATTCCATTTATTTGTTGGGCGATATTTTTGATTTCTGGTTTGAATACAAACACGCTATACCTAAAGGTTATACACGTTTTCTCGGCAAGCTTGGTGAACTGCGTGATGCCGGCATTCCTATTTTCTTTTTCACCGGCAATCATGACATGTGGATGTTTGATTACTTCCCAACTGAATTAGGAATACCTGTTTACAGAGAGCCACATGAATTAGAGGTTGGCAATCAGAAATTGTTAATCGGTCATGGCGATGGTCTTGGTCCGGGTGATGGAACGTATAAAATTCTGAAGCGAATTTTTAACAGCAGCATTTGTCAATGGTTGTTTGCAAGAATACATCCTAACCTCGGCATTGGTATTGCAAATATGTGGTCGAGACAAAGTCGCATCAGCAATATGAAACGTGAGGAGAAGTTCAACGGTGAAGAGAATGAATTTCTTTGGGTGTATTGCAGAGAGCTTGAACAAAAACAACATCATGACTATTATATTTTCGGTCATCGTCATTTACCCTTAGATCTTAAAGTGAGCGATCAGAGTCGATACATTAACATAGGGGAGTGGGTTCATTTTAATACCTATGCTGTTTATGATGGTAAGACTACAGCACTAAAAACATTTCAATTGTAAGCATGATGAGAACCAGACTTCTTGTATTGATTGTACTATTACCACTGGCATTGCATGCTCAATTTAAAAAGATAAAAACCGTTGAAGTAAGTGAAGATATTCTAACAGCCAATGTTGATCGGCCCGGAGATTTATACATAACAACCGTTACAGGACAGTTTCAGAAATTTGATAAAGATGGCAAGCTGACGTTGGTCTATAAAAACAATCCAGCTCCAGAATTATTCGATCCAAGAGATGGTGCGCGTCTTTTTGCTTTCTATCGTAACAGCAGGCAATATGCATATCTCAATCCATCGTTCGATTTCAATAAATCATTTATAATCGATTCTGCATTTGTGTTAGAGCCGTGGCTGGTTTGTGCATCAGGTGATTTTAATATTTGGATTTTGGATGGTGCTGATGCTACTTTAAAAAAGATCAATGTTAGTAAAGGTGTAGTAGATGCAGAGGCAAAGTTACCAGCATCATTTGATGTAAAATCAATTCGTAACATGCGGGAGTATCAGGGCTTGTTGTTTATCCTGACGGGTGATGTCATTATGATTTATAACAGTATAGGTAAAGCCATTAAAACCATCAATACAAAGTCTGGTTATTTTAATTTTTTGGGAGAGGAGATGTACTACCTCCAGGATGGCAAGCTCAAATTTGTTGACTTGTTTACCGGAGATGTTCGTGATCAGATCTTGCCTGCTTCCTGCCAGATGGCCTTGCTTACAGACGAACGACTTTATCTCATTCAACAAAAATCAATTGATCTTTTTGAAGTGAAACCGGATAAATAGTGGTTTTGCTGTTCATTTATGAACATATTTGTACATTCAAAAACAGTGAATTCCAGCTTAATTAAGTTCTAATGGAGATTTGCACTGTTGGCATAATTTTTCCTAATGTAGTCACTTACTAAACCTGAAATCAAACTGTGAATTCTGAAGGCGGCAAAATTTTAATGATCGATGATGACGAGGACGTGTTGCTGGCGGCCAAAATGTTATTAAAAAAACAGAACCACCATATCATTATTGAAAAGAATCCGAACAAGATTCCTTTTCTTCTCAATAACGATACGTATGATGTTATTCTGCTGGACATGAATTTCAGCAAAGACATCACCAGCGGTAAAGAAGGTTTCTACTGGCTCGAACAGATTTTAACGCACGAGCCAAGTTCGGTGGTTATTATGATCACAGCCTTTGGTGATGTGGAGATGGCTGTTCGCGCGCTGAAATTAGGAGCCACAGATTTTATACTAAAACCCTGGCAGAATGAAAAACTTGTAGCAACCATTGCAACAGCAATCAAATTAAAACAGTCGTACAAAGAAGTTGATAAATTAAAGAAGGCGAAAGAGATGCTTGAAGAGCAGATCAGTAAACCTTTCAGTGATATTATAGGCGAGAGCGCTCCTATCAAAGATGTATTTAATCTCATTGACAAAGTAGCGAAGACTGACGCCAACGTTTTGATTTTAGGAGAGAATGGTACTGGTAAAGAACTTATCGCGCGCGCTATTCATCAGCGATCACTCAGAAAAGACAATAGCTTTGTTTCAGTAGATATGGGCGCTATTACGGAAACACTTTTTGAGAGTGAATTATTTGGTCATAAGAAAGGAGCCTTTACGGATGCACGTGAAGATCGTCCGGGCAGATTTGAATTAGCGCAAGGAGGAACGTTGTTTCTCGATGAGATTGGAAATCTGAGCATGAGTCTTCAAAGTAAATTACTGAGCGCGTTGCAATCACGCCAGGTGACACGCGTGGGTGCTAACCAACCAATACCCGTTGATATCCGGTTGATATGCGCTACCAATATGCCATTGAATCAAATGGTGAAAGATGGAACCTTCAGACAGGATTTATTATACCGCATTAACACTGTTGAGGTTAACGTGCCACCATTGGCT
>DATCRE010000282.1:0-2298 GCA_036569145.1 Cyclobacteriaceae bacterium | reverse complement strand
ACTACAATGAGCATAATTAATAATATAAGCGACGCTACAATTACAAAGTCTCGAAAAAAAGTAGAAGGCTTGTCATTTGTTTCATCGCTGGTGTGTGCCTGTGTAATCTTCGTTTCAATGGTGGTGTGCAATTTTTCCTGGCTGATACTTTCTGCGTGTATGGCTACTAACAGGTTTACAGATGAATATGTGCGGACAAGACTATCAATATTAAAATCCGTTCCGCCAACAGATGCCAGTTGGCCATTAATGAAAACTGTGTAATCGTAAGGAGCGTTGATTTTCAAATAGTCGCCGGCAAACTTGTCTCCATTGATGTGGAAGTAAAGTGTCGATATATCACCATAATCGACGTTAAGCGATTCGTACTTATTATTCTCAAAAATTTTCCAATCGTTTCTAAGATCTTTCTTTATTGTAAAAATCCCGTTAGCGGAAACGCTAGGAATCTGGAATGAAAAAATGCTAATGAGAAAAAATAAAACTATCCGCATACGGACTCAAAAATATTATAAATGCAATGATAATCCGAAATGCATGTAAGTTTGTCTGATAATTATGGCGGGAATTTATTTACATATACCTTTTTGCAAGCAGGCTTGTCATTACTGCGATTTTCATTTCTCTACAAATCTGAGTTTGACAGATGAAATTACCAAGGCTATGATGCGGGAAATTGAAATTCAAAAAGGATACTTCAAGAATGGCAGTCTCATTGAAATCATCTACTTTGGTGGTGGCACACCTTCTATATTATCTGCAAAACAATTAACAGATTTATTGAATACAATCCGGCTAACATTTCAGACATCAGCTAATGCCGAGATTACCGTGGAAGCTAATCCTGATGATCTGTCTGAAGAAAAGCTTTTCCAATTAAAGGAAGCCGGTGTTAACAGACTAAGTATTGGGATTCAATCTTTTGATGATGACGTACTTCATTTTTTAAACCGGGCACATACTAAAAATGCTGCTATTCAGTGCATGACTTATGCACGAAAGGTCGGATTTAAAAACATCAGCATTGATTTGATCTATGCCATTCCAGGGCAAGACAATAACATGTGGTTAAGAAATATCGAACAAGCTATTATTTTTAGTCCAGAACATATCTCCTCTTATTCATTAACGATTGAAGAAAAAACTGTTTTTGGAAAATGGTCAGCCATCGGCAAACTAAAGCCTGTTGTTGATGATATTGCAGCTCAACAGCTTGAAATTCTGGTAGAGCAACTTGAACGTGCGGGTTATGATCAGTATGAAGTTTCAAATTTTGGTAAACCTGGTTTTTACTCAGCGCATAACAGCAGTTACTGGAAACAGCAACCTTACCTGGGCATTGGCCCGAGTGCACATTCTTATAATGGCATTAGCCGACAGTACAACATCAGTAACAATCATATTTATTTACGCTCCTTAAACGAGGGCAAAATTCCATGTGAGATCGAAGTGCTTACGCGTGAGGACCAGGTGAATGAATACTTGTTAACTACTCTGCGAACAAGCTGGGGTACTGACCTGGCTAAATTAAAAACTGACTATCAGTATGATCTTGAAACTGATAACCATGAATACCTCGATAATCTTTTAAATCAAAAATTGGCTGAAATCAGCAACCATGTCATACGTCTTACGAAGGCGGGGAAATTGCTTGCCGACAAAATAGCATCTGACCTCTTTTTGATGCAGGATTAAAGAATGAGATTAAGTATGTTCAAGCAAAAGTCGATAGTTATACCGATGCATCTGCAAAATAAGTTTCGTATTTTTCAGTCCTAGAAAATCCCCATGAAATCGGTCGAAGAAAAGAAAGTTTACATGCTGCTGAAGTCCGTTATTTTCAGTTATCACGGACTTGATGAAGAAGAAAAAAAGGATCTCGACAAGACAGCGATTGAACTCGATGCTGCAACGGAGTATAAATGGGCTTTGGATTTTATAGCACAAGATTACATAACGGCATTCGATCGTGCCCGGGACTATCTGAATGATATCATTGGAGATTACTCGAAAGAAAAGCGCATTGAATTGGTGAACATGGTATGGCAGGCTAACAACTTAAAAGGTTACGTAACCGAAATGGAAGCCACAGCCATGCTCAAACTTGCCAAAGACTGGAATGTTCAGAAAGAATTGATAGAACTGGTATTGATGAAATAGATTTACAAACTACAAACTCATCACATCCTTAAACTTGGCAGCTTGCCTGCGACTTACTTCAACTTTATCACCTCCGCGAAGTTTCACCATTAAGCCGCCATTGAACCAGGGCTCTATTCCTTCCACCCAGCTTAAGTT
>DATCRE010000281.1:0-4814 GCA_036569145.1 Cyclobacteriaceae bacterium | reverse complement strand
CAGCACACAGCTTTATTTGAAGAAGAAACAATTACTTTCTCAGATCAGGTCAACGTTAAGTCAACGGCCCAATGTAAACACACAGATAGCTGCACTTAAAGTACAATTGCAATCAGCCGAACGTGAGCAGAAGAGAATTGCTAATCTTGTGAAGGCACAGGCTGCTACACAAAAACAATTAGATGATATGAATTCGCAGGTTGAGATGGTGAAGAAACAATTGGAGGCGCAACAATCATCCCTCGGCATTACATCCGAAAGCATCACCGAACAAACTTCACCGTTGAAAGTTCAAATCGATCAGCTTGAAGATCAGCTTGCCAAATGTAAGATTATCAATCCAGCTAATGGTACGGTACTGGCGAAGTATGCTGAAGTAAATGAGATGACATCTGTAGGAAAACCGCTTTATAAGATTGCGGATTTAAGCAATATTATTTTACGCGCCTACATCACCGGTGATCAGCTTTCTAAAATAAAACTCAATCAAAAAGTAAATGTGCTGGTTGATGACGGCGATGGAAAATACAAAACATGGGAAGGAACGCTGACCTGGATCAGCGATAAAGCGGAGTTCACTCCCAAAACTATTCAAACAAAAACAGAACGCGCCAATCTTGTATATGCAACCAAGATCAGCGTGCAGAACGATGGCGCATTGAAGATCGGGATGTATGCCGAGGTTAAATTCTGATTGGACATTGGCCATTAGTCATTAGAGATTAGTCATTAGTCTGTTGCAATTACTAATGTCCAATGACTAATCTCTAATGACTATTAACGGATAACTTTTAACTACTAACCATGCCTGCAGTACAACTAAACAACATCACGAAAACCTACAACAAAGGTGAAGTCCTTGCGGTAAGTGATGTATCGTTTTCTGTGAGTGAGGGTGAGCTCTTCGGACTCATTGGTCCGGATGGTGCGGGCAAGACCAGTATCTTCAGAATGCTCACTACGTTATTGCTGCCAGATCAGGGAACAGCATCAGTCGATGGCTTTGATATTGTTACTAACTATAAAGACATTCGCAGTAGAGTAGGGTATATGCCGGGCAAGTTTTCGCTTTACCAGGATCTTACTATTGAAGAGAATCTTAATTTCTTCGCTACGGTCTTTGATACTTCTATTGAAGAGAATTACAATCTTATCAAAGATATCTATGTGCAGATCGAGCCATTTAAAAATCGCAGGGCGGGTAAGCTTTCCGGCGGTATGAAACAGAAGCTTGCTTTATGTTGTGCACTCATTCACAAGCCTTCAGTTTTATTTCTGGATGAACCAACAACAGGTGTTGATGCTGTTTCGCGTAAAGAGTTCTGGGAGATGCTGAAGCGGTTGAAGCAGCAAGGCATCACCATTCTTGTATCGACACCCTATATGGATGAGGCAACATTATGCGACAGAATAGCGCTCATACAAACTGGAAAAATTTTATCTATAGAAACACCTGATAACATTATCAAAGCCTATCCTGAAAAACTCTTTGCTATTCGTTCTGCAAATATCTATGCATTGCTTAAAGATATTACTCATTATGAAAATGCACTGAGTTGTTTCACGTTTGGTGAGTATCTGCACATATCCTTTAAAAAAGAAGATGATCAGGCTATCGATGCATTACTGGCATATCTGAAAGCAAAGAATCATCAGCAGGTAGAGATCAAGCCGATTACACCAACCATTGAAGACTGTTTTATACGATTGTTAAAAGCATAACTATGAGCGACACCGTTATAAGAACCAATAAACTTACCAAACGCTTCGGTGACTTCGTTGCTGTTAACGAAATCTCGTTTGATGTTGCCCCTGGTGAAATTTTTGGATTCCTCGGTGCCAATGGTGCAGGCAAAACTACGGCCATGCGCATGCTCTGCGGACTTTCGAAACCAACGTCAGGTGAGGCCAGTATTGCAGGCTTTGATGTTTACAGGGAGACTGAAAAGATAAAAAAGAGCATAGGCTACATGAGCCAGAAGTTTTCATTGTATGAAGATCTTACTGTTTTAGAGAACATAAAATTCTACGCTGGTATTTATGGTCTTACTGATCAGCAGATCAAAAGTAAAAGCGAAGAGCTTGTTGAGTTGCTGGGACTTCAGAAGGAAGTGAAGAAGCTAGTAAGTGAATTGCCGCTGGGCTGGAAGCAAAAATTATCGTTCTCTGTTGCTGTGTTGCATCAACCTAAAATTGTTTTCCTCGATGAGCCGACTGGTGGAGTTGATCCTGTTACGCGTCGTCAGTTCTGGGATCTTATTTACGATGCAGCTGCTAAAGGTGTAACCATTTTCGTCACAACACACTATATGGACGAAGCTGAGTATTGCAATCGTATCTCTGTTATGGTCGATGGCAAAATAGAAGCCCTTGACACACCTACAAACTTGAAGAAGAAGTTTAATGCTACTTCCATGGATGATGTGTTCTTTACACTGGCAAGAGGAGCAAAGCGAACAGCAGATTGAAAAAGGTTTCGAGCTATGAGCTTCGAGCCGCGAGTAGTAAAATTTGAATCATGAATAAACTAACATGAATGCAAACACAAACACAAACTACATGCATAGCACTCCATTTTACATCGTACTTCGTAAATCGTAAATAAAAATGAAGCAATTTCTCGTTTTCATCCGCAAAGAATTTTTCCACGTTTTCCGCGATAGAAAAACACTGCTCATGCTATTCGGATTGCCTGTGGTGCAGATTGTGTTGTTTGGGTTCGCGTTGACTAACGAAGTAAAGAATTCAAAAGTAGTTATTGTTGATTACGCTCATGATGCAGCCTCGCAGCAAATCATTAACAGTATTGAAGCCAGTCAGTATTTTGAAATAGAAAAAGCACTGATGAGTCATGATGAGATAGAAACTGCGTTTAGGTCAGGTATTATAAAATCGGCGGTGATCTTTCCGGAAGGTTTTAATAACGATCTGTTGCATACAAACCAGGCCCAGGTGCAGATCATTGCTGATGGTTCTGATCCTAACACAGCAACGACATTGACGAATTATCTAACGTCTATCATCAACGAATATCAAAACGATCTCATGGGTAATGCCAGGTTACCATACCGCATTGTGCCTGAAACACGCATGCTCTACAATCCGGAGTTAAAAGGCGCGCCCAACTTTGTGCCAGGTGTTATGGCGCTTGTGCTCATGCTTGTTTGTGTTATGATGACATCTATTTCTATCGTACGGGAGAAAGAACTTGGTACAATGGAAATTCTGCTTGTGTCGCCGTTCAAACCCTTGCTCGTCATCATAGCTAAGGCAGTGCCATACTTACTTGTGTCACTTGTAAACTTAACCATCATATTGGTGTTAAGTGTCTTTGCACTTGGTCTACCTATTAATGGAAGTCTCGTGTTATTGCTTACTGTAAGCACACTCTTTATTATCACTGCTTTAAGTCTTGGCCTTGTTATTTCTACTGTCACAGCATCTCAGCAAACTGCCATGCTTCTTTCACTCATGGGTATGCTGTTGCCAACGATGTTGTTTAGTGGTTTCATGTTTCCATTGGAGAATATGCCGTTGCCTTTGCAGATTATAGCGAATGTAGTGCCTGCCAAGTGGTACTACATCATTGTTAAATCCATTATGATAAAGGGCCTCGGCTTTATAGCTATCTGGAAAGAGACACTCATACTTTTAAGCATGACAGCTTTCCTTCAAATCATGGCGCTTCGTAATTTTAAAACCCGACTAGCATGAGAACAATCAGGTTTCTATTGCAAAAAGAATTCAGACAGATCTTCCGTAACAAATCGTTGTTGCCGATGATTCTCATGGTGCCACTGATTCAATTACTTATCCTTCCGTTAGCTGCTGATTATGAAGTGAAGAATATCAACATCGCTATTGTAGATCATGATCATTCATCGTATTCGCGTAAACTTATTTCAAAGATTACAGCTTCAGGTTATTTTAAACTAAGTGGTTACAATCAATCTTTCAATGATGCTTATAAGCTCATTGAAAAAGATCAGGCAGATCTTGTTCTTGAAATTCCAACAGGTTTTGAACGTAACCTTATTCGTGAGAGCGAGCAAAAATTATTTATAGCTGTCAATGCCATCAATGGTTCCAAGGCAGGTCTTGGTGGTGCGTACCTGGGCAATATCATTCGCGACTACAACACGGAGATTCGCCTGGAGTGGATAGGTGAGGAGCGTTTTAATCCTATGCCAGTCATTAGCATCACATCATCAAACTGGTATAACCCTCATCTTAACTACAACTTCTACATGGTGCCTGGGATTCTTGCTGTACTTGTTACCATGATTGGCGGCTACATGTCGGCACTCAACATTGTAAAAGAAAAAGAGATCGGCACCATTGAACAGATCAATGTAACGCCTATCAAAAAACATCATTTCATTCTCGGCAAGCTTATACCATTCTGGGTGCTGGGTATGGCCGTGTTTAGTATGGGACTTGGCATTATAGCATTTCTTGTTTATGGCATTGTGCCACAAGGTAACTTGTTTCTGCTTTATGGATTTCTTGGTGTTTACCTGCTGGCCGTGCTAGGCTTTGGTCTTCTCGTATCCACGTATAGCGATACACAACAACAAGCTATGTCTATAGCCTTCTTCTTTGTGATGATCTTCATGCTGATGAGTGGTCTCTTCACACCCATCGATAGTATGCCTGAGTGGGCTAAGCTCATCGCTAAACTAAATCCTGTTACTTACTTCATTGAAGTTATGCGTATGATCGTATTGAAAGGCAGTACTTTCACAGATGTAAAATATCATTTATTAAAGATCATCGCTTTTGCTGTAGTGCTGAACGGCTGGGCTATTGTGAAT
>DATCRE010000280.1:0-5161 GCA_036569145.1 Cyclobacteriaceae bacterium | reverse complement strand
AGGCATTTTGAAATAAAGACAGATAGCACGCTTAGTGTAAGTATGAAGGAAAAAGAAGAGCTCGATAATTTATTAGTAACAGGTATTAATTGAATTTACACTAGCAGATATCTGATAAGGTTTTAATTTTGTTGAATGAGCACAATAGAACCTAGAATTGAAATACTGCGACAAAAGAAACTGGTTGGTAAGTATAAACGAATGTCTTTTTCCAACAATACAACATTTCAACTGTGGCAATCTTTTATGCCGCGCCGAAAAGAGATTTCTGGTAAAGTCTCAAATGAGATGATTTCCATGCAGGTTTATCTTGAGCCAATGAGAATAGGTGATTTTAATCAGGAGTTTGATAAATGGGCAGCAGTTGAAGTTAATGATTTCGGAAATGTACCTCATGAAATGGACACGTTTATACTGCAGAGTGGACATTATGCTGTGTTTCCATACAAAGGTTTAAGTACTGACGTAAGCATTTTCATATATATATTTGGAACGTGGCTGCCCGGTTCAATCTATACATTAGATCTCAGGCCTCATTTTGAAATACTAGGAGAGAAGTATAGAAACAACGATCCTGATTCTGAAGAAGAAATATGGATACCAATAAAATTGAAAGATAAATAGTTGTTGAAATGTTATCCGCTAATGATAACGGAACTATTTCAGAAGCGTAGTGTATTTGTACATGCCATCAATTAATCCTTTGGTGCCTTCTTTACTTTCAATCATGAGTTCAAAGAAAGGCTCAACCTCATCTACATATTTACCAACCCGACATTTGGCTTTGCTTTTGGCAAGCAAATTCATGATTAACGGATTAGGTTCGTTGTCAATGTAGAATAAATAATCAAAGGCAGTTTCAGAGAATGATGTTGCAGTATGCGAAGTATTGTTACCCCAGAAAGTTAAATCTTTGTCGGTAAAAAAGTCGAATAGAAATTCGTAGTTCTCTTTCTTTTTGGGCAGAAACGAAATTACACTTACCTGTTTGCCGTCGTGCTCAAGTCTTTTAACAAACTCCTTGATCTGGTCGTGCTTTGTTTTGTCTTCTACACTGAAGATAATACCAACCTTTTGAGCTTGCTTGTAAGGCATGCTGCCGCGCATGGTTTTATTGCGTTTTAGATATGAATTAGTCTTTAGTTTTAGAAAGTTCATTTTTATAATTTTTCTAGAGTGACTTTCCTTTCATGAGTTTTTCAAACTCTTGTTCTGTGATAATTTTCACACCAAGCTTTTCTGCCTTTTCACGTTTTGATGGCCCCATGTTATCACCAGCCAGTAAATAATCAAGTTTACCAGATACAGAGGAGAGCACACGGCCTCCATTTTTTACAATAATGTCTTGCAACTGTTCGCGCTCGTAATTCTGAAAAACGCCTGAAATTACGAAGGATTTATTTCCCAGCACAGCGCTCTCAACTTCGGGCTCTTTTAGTGCGCTTTCAAACTGAAGTCCCGCCTGCTTCAAACGCTGTATCTCACGTTGATTTTCTTCATTCTTGAAGAATGCAACAACACTCTGTGCTATCTTCTCACCAACTTCAGGTGCTGCCAATAACTCTTCGTAGGTAGCTTTGGAGAGGTTATCAATATTCTTAAAATGTTTAGCCAGCTTCTCGGCTACTGTCTTGCCAACGTATCGGATACCAATACCAAAGAGTACACTTTCAAAAGGTATGGTTTTAGATTGATTAATGCCAGTGAGAAGATTTTTAGTGGAGGTTTCTTTAAAGCCTTCAAGCCTCATAATATCCTCACGCGTGAGGTCATATAAGTCGGCAGGGCTTTTAACCAAACCTAAAGCATTAAGCGATGCAATGGTGCGCTCACCCAATGAGTCGATGTCCATTGCCTTGCGCTGAATAAAATGTTCGATGCGTCCTGTGATTTGTGGAGGACAACCATTGACATTGGGACAGTAGTGATTTGCTTCTCCTTCAAATCGAATTAATGGCGTACCACACTCTGGACATTTTTCTATGTATTGTATAGGCTGACTTTCAGCCTGGCGTTTAGTAAGATCAACACCTGTTACTTTGGGAATGATCTCACCACCTTTTTCTACAAAAACAAAATCACCTAAACGAAGATCGAGTCGCGCTATTTCATTGGCATTATGAAGTGATGCACGCTTCACTGTTGTGCCTGCCAGAAACACAGGGGCTAACTCTGCTACCGGTGTTACAGAACCTGTGCGACCAACCTGGTAGGTAATTCCCTTTAGCTGCGTGCTGATGCTTTCTGCTTTGTATTTGTAAGAGATTGCCCAGCGTGGACTTTTAGCTGTGAAGCCCAGTGCTTGTTGTTGCTCCAGGCTATTTACTTTTATAACAACACCATCGGTTTCTAAAGGTAAATCCTGTCTTTTATCTTCCCAATCATTGATATACTTCAGTACTTCTGAAATGGTTTTACATTTTTTATACGTAGGAGATACCTTAAAGCCCCAGCTTTCAAGTTTTTTTATTCCTTCTTCGTGAGTACGATTGTTATCGCCTAACAGGTAATATACATAACAATCCAGTTTGCGCCGGGCTACCTCTGAAGAGTTTTGCATTTTGAGTGTGCCGGATGTTGTATTTCGAGCGTTGGCATAACGCTCTTCGCCAATATCATCACGCTCTTTATTAAGTTGGGCAAACGCAGTTTTAGGCATGAACACTTCGCCTCGTACTTCGAATGACGCAGGAATATCTTTTCCTTTTATTTTTAATGGAATGCTTCGGATAGTTTTTACATTGACAGTTACATCATCGCCACGCACACCATCACCACGAGTAATACCACGAACAAGAATACCATTTTCATAAATGAGGCTTATGGATACGCCATCAAATTTTAACTCACAGAAATATTCGTAGGCATCACCATCTAATCCTTTGGCAACACGAACATCAAAATCTTCAAGCTCTTGTTGTGAGTATGTATTTCCCAGCGAAAGCATGGGATATTTATGATAAACTGTCTGAAACTCTTTGGTGATTGTACCCCCTACACGTTGGGTTGGTGAGTCTGGTGATTTGAATTGAGGAAATTGTTCTTCGAGCGAAACTAATCTGGCCAGCAGTTGGTCAAAATCAAAATCGCTTATTTCTGTTTTGCTTTTCTGGTAATAGAGGTCGTTGTGGTAATTAACCTTATCGGAGAGTTCTGCTATTTCTTTCTGAGCTTGTTCAGCTGTCATGAAGATTTACTTTATAGGGATAAAGTTAAGATGATTTAATTCCAAGTTCAAGGTCAGTCAGTTCCAAGTTCAAGGTTCAAGATTGTTGATCGACTTTGAACCTTGAACTGGGAACTTTGAACTATTTTGTTTCTGCCTTATACGCCTGCAATCCTTTCGAAATATCAATGAAATTATTTTTACGCTCTACATCAGCCATGCGTTGTGACGGATCTATTTCGAGTGTTGCAATGTCTTCTGCCTTATGATTGATCTTGAGCGCATAAGAAGGATTAACCCACGGCCATTCTTCAACATCCATTCGCTGTATAGAATTGTCTTCAATAGGTTTTCTTCCGAGTGTCTCGTTTAAGGGAACATAATAAATTTCTTTTGTGCCATCTTTCAATGTAATAACTAAATCTACCGGCATCGGGAAATCGCCAACACGTTCAAGTGTTACAAATGTTGATCCTTCAGATTCTACAACAGTGCGTATACCATAATCAATTTTCTTGGTAGTGTTGATCCAGTAACTTAAATACCATTTCAACTCCATGCCTGAGGTTTTCTCCATCACGCGAATGAAATCATTGGGTGTTGGATGTTTGAATTTCCAGGTGTTGAAGTAGGTGCGCATGCCTTTGTAAAAAGATTCTTCACCAATAATATATTTTAATTGCTGTAGCAATACTGAGCCCATGCTATAGGCAACTGTTCCGTAAGCACGATTTGTATTGTAATGATCTGAATGTTGACTGGCAGGTTCTTGCAATCCGCTTTTTACCAAGGCAAAGTATCCACCATAACTTCCTTGTTGTGCATTTTTTTCTTCGAACATGGAAGCCATCGATTCATTACTTGAAAACTCTGTGAAGCCTTCGTCCATCCAGGGATAGAGTGCTTCATTAGAAGCCAGCACAGCCTGATACCAACTGTGTGAAGCCTCATGCGCTAACACGCCTACGAGACTGCCAAAAGATCTTTCGCCTGTAATAAGTGTACACATAGGATACTCCATACCACCGTCGCCACCTTGAATGATGGAGTATGATTCGTATGGATATTTTCCGAATGTTTTATTCATGAATTGAAAATGCTTCACAGCATAGTCTTCCATCTTGGTCCAGTTCTCGGTAGTCTTATCGCCTTTCTGATAGAAGAAATGTAACAGCGGTCCATCAGGTACTTGTTTCTGATCGTGTGTATAATTGGGGTCTGCTACCCATGCGAAGTCAATTACATTTTTGGCAACGAAATGCCATGACAGATCGCCTTCAGGTCGCATTACTTTTGCTCCTGCTTTCTCATAACCAAAGCCAACTTTTTCAGCATTCTGAAGTTTGCCGGTGGCGGCAATCATGTATGTTGGGTCTGCTGAAATAGTGACATCAAAATCTCCCCACACACTATGAAACTCACGGGCTACATATTGATAAGCATGCCATCCCTGGTAATCATACTCTGCCATTTTAGGATACCACTGTGTCATGGAATATGCTATTCCTTCTTTGTTGTCACGACCTGATCGTCTGATCTGAAGCGGAACCTGCGATTCGAATTTCATATCGAATACAGTTTTGGTATTAGGTAAAATAGGTTTGGCCAGTGTCACTTCCAGAACAGTCCCATCAACGGAGTAGGTAATGTCTTTACCATCTTGTTTTAGACTTTGAACATGCTGGTATCCTATTTCATCATCTTTTAATTTCGAAATACGATCTCCTACACGCGGATCGGGATCTGAAATATTACGACTTCGCACATCCATCATACTGCCAGGCTGAAAGGCATTAAAGTATAGATGGTAATACACTCTGGTTAATGTATCTTTTGAGTTGTTGTAGTACACCAGTTTTTGTGTGCCAGCGACATGATGAGCTTTTACATCAAGATGAATATCCATGCTGTACTCAACGCGTTGCTGCCAGCGGAAATCTTGTGATGATGCGGAAAAATAAGAAAGCAGGCCTGCGACGGCCAATACGTGGAGTT
>DATCRE010000279.1:0-11492 GCA_036569145.1 Cyclobacteriaceae bacterium | reverse complement strand
CCTGAGCAAAGAGTATAGGGCTATAAAACAGAGCCAGGGCAACAGTAATGATATAACGCATCTTCATCATTTCTTTTATGATACTTGTTTAAACGCTTCAGCAAAAAATTGCATTTCTTCCATCGTGCCAATGCTTACGCGGCACCACTCTTTCTTATTAAACTTCCACGGACGTACACCAACACCACGTTTCATCATTTCTTCTACAAAGCGTTCGGCTTCAACATGAACGGGAAACATAACAAAGTTTGTTGACGAAGGAATATATTCATAACCTTCCTTCTTCAATACATCATATAAAAAATCTTTTGATGCCATCGTTTTATCAAAAGCTGTTTTCAGAAATTCAGTATCGCGGTAAGCAACCATCGCGGCTGCTACTGTTGTGGCATTCAAGCCTGCCTCGGCCCATGTATAAAGATTGAGTGTCTTTATCATTTTTGGTTGGGCAACAACATAGCCTGCACGAAGTCCTGCAAAACCATAGAGCTTCGAGAAGGTACGCGCTATCATCACGTTATGGCCTGCCTTCACAAGATCAATCATGGAAAAATCTTTAGGATCGCCGAGGTAATCGATGTAGGCCTCATCAATAAACACGGGAACTTTCTTGGATACACGTTCACAGAAACTTCTAAGCTTCGCCGTATCAAGTACTGTGCCTGTTGGGTTGTTGGGATTGCAAATGTATACCAGCGATGTTTTATGGGTGATCATTTTTTCCATCGCATCAAGATCGAGTTTGTAATCTGACGTGAGCGGAACTTTGATCCATTTTGCATTCAGATTTTCTACCCGTCCGGGTAAATCTTCATACGACGGATCACCTGAAATGACTGCTCCCAGTGAACTGAAATAAACAGCTGATGCTCCCAACAATGTAGTTGAGCCTGGAGCCAACGCTATATTTTCAACAGTAAGTCCTTCATGCGTTGCAATGAGTTCTGCCAGTTGCTGAATATTGCCAATAGGATATTGATAGCTTTTGTCGATAGCACTCATGATAGCCTGCTTGGCTTTATCAGAAGGGCCAAAAGGATTTTCATTGGCAAATAAACGCGCACTAAGTTTAGGAAACTCGCGTGCAATATGCTCCTCTGTAAAACGACTTTGCGCTTTCATTTGCACAGCACGAATGGGCGTGGAGAAAGATTGAATAGAAGGGAGAAGACTCATAGCACCCGCTAACGTTGCGCTTGTCTTCATCCAATGGCGGCGGTTCATGGTTGGTGATTCCATAGTTTTTATTGTTAGATAAATTATTCTTTAGACGATGGGTATGTCAGTCGCTGCCCGGTTACGCGGGCATGTATATCCGTAACCGCGTTACGTGCCGATTCAAAAGCACCAGCCATCCAGGCTGTTAAATAGGTAGTATGCTCTCCTGCAAAATACACATTCTTATCGGGTTGCAGAAGAGGTTTGTAATAAGCCTTACGACTCTCACTTGTATACGTTGCCCAACCACCGAGATTGTAAGGTGTATTGTGCCAGCTCACTGAAAATGATTTTTCAAATTCTGTTGGATATTGCTGATGAATAAGCGCTCCTTTCTGAAGCGCCAATTTTTCACGATCTGCTATTGATAAAGAACTTGTTGACCTGGCCTTGTCATTAAAATTATAATAGCCAATAAGAATTCCTTTCTTTCCCAGGTAATCGTTCGATGGATAAAAGATCTGTGTCAATTCATTGTTGGTATGCGTAATGCCACCATAAATATTTTCATCTTCTTCCCAAAATCTTCGCTTGAATTGTAATCCTATTTTAGCTGTGGCGATATATGGGATAAAATCAATTGCACGACTCACATCGGAAGAAAAGTTATGATCAATGTTACTTAGTACAGGAAGTGGTATCGTACAAATACACAAATCTCCTTCAACGATTTTCTCTTGCTGATCATTCTTGTAAGTAACACGAACTCCTGTTTCTGTATTATGAATTGTTTTAACCTCGCAGCCTAATTGGATCTGGCCTGTTAATTTTTTCTCAAAGGCCTGGGCAATTTTATCCATTCCTCCTATGGCCTGAAACATTGTCATCTGCAATTCATACGTGTACTCTGCCACATTATAAAAATCAGGATCTAATAATCCAGATTGAATGATGTCGTTTAGCTTATGAGCATCGGCAATGGTACCAACTTTTTCGCCAGCACCGGGAGGTTCAACGTATCCCCTTCGGGCAGAAGCTTTGTATAGTTTGTCAATGTCTAAACCACCTTCGGCACGCAGGTACTCTATAACTTTCTGACCATCTTCTTTGGTCATACCCAAATCAACTTTACTTTGATCGATGGCTTTAGCCAATAGCTCTGCCATATAACCTCGTACATCGTTATGAATTTCACGAATGCGAATTTTCTTATTGGAGAGTGTGCCTGTGCCTTCACTAAAATAATATGCACCTTCGTTTACATTATTATAATTCTGAACAGCTACATCAAGTTCTTTACAATAATGCAATGACAATTTATGATGATGAGGAATGCGCGATGGCCCTGCATTGAAATAAAGGCCTTCGTCGAATGATGCAGTCTGATCAGGATGATTGAGTTCTTGTTGTACACTTCCTTTACGAACACTCCAGCAACGTCCGCCAGTACGTTTACGAGCTTCGAGCAACGTGCATTTGTAACCTAGCTTATTGAGTTCATAAGCAGCAGTCATGCCTGCCAGGCCAGCACCTAAAATGATTATATGCTTTCCATTACCATGGCCTTCAAAATTAAAACCGTGAGCAGGTGCAGACTTTAACATACCCAAGGCGAGCATGGCGGGATAGGTCACACCTGTAAGACTACTTTTAAGAAGAAATTCTCTTCTTGAAACTTTATTCATCCATCAATCATTTTAGGCTGTTGAATGTAGTCGTTTCAATAGAGAATTGAAAGTTGAAGCAGATAAATCATTTCTGCTTTATTGCTGGTAACGTTTACAAAATGATTTAAGAGGATATAAATGAATGGAAGAAATTATCAGGCTTACCTGACTGATAGAGAATCAGCTTTATTAGCGGAGTCTTTCGTGACTTTCTTTAAATTCTTCCTGATATTTTCTTTGACAGATTTCGGCATATATTTTTTCTGCCCCGGTCGTGGGCAATCCCACTCTTCAACAGATACACTCTGAATCATTCTGTCATCAGCTCCTTTGGAATATCGGCTATGTGTACTGGCATCGCTCGAAAGCGAACCGGAAGATTCGTGAAAGGATTTATAAATAGTAACGCGCCTCGAACGCACAGTTTTTACCTCTGGACAGGGTATTAACCCTGATTGGCAAGCGGTGCAAAAAAGGAGCAAGATTGCTATGCGAGGAACCATAAGACAAAAGTTTCTGATTATCCTTCTATAAATATAACGGATATTTCGAAATACTTGTTGTATCGGGGCACCTAATCCTTTCGGACTGAGTACTTCAAAAATCTACTTTCGTTTAAAAACCATGTCGGCATTTTGTACCTGGAGGATACGATTATAAAGTTCTTTTAAGTAATGATATTCCTGTGAAGAAAATACAGGCTTTGCAATCTGCATAGAATTACTCATGGTGAGTTTATTCCCCAAATTCTGTATATCGAAAATATAGCGTCCACCGGTATTAGGTAAAGCCATAGCAACTTTTTCAGGTATGCTCTCAATGATAAAGTCAGATGGGTATTCCAATGTAAGAATCGTTACATGATCAACCGGGGCTCCATAATCAACCGGGTATAATCGCTCGTTAGATTTGAAAGGATTTTCATCAATCTTATTCAGAATGAAAGGATTGAATAGAAAAAGCTTATTATTCATGTCATCAAATACTTCCATCTCAACATCAAGCTTTATAGCAAGAGGCTTTTCAAGTTCCTTTACGTTTTGAAATTCAAATTTCTGAATGTGAATGTTTTTAGACTTGTTATTAAGATCATCTATATATTCCTGTTCTGTTTGAAATGATGCCAGCTCTTTTCTTACGGATGCTGCCTCATATCCAAAATAAGTTTTCTGAATCGTACCGCGTGCATAACCATCGCTCTCTAATTTGAGACTCAGCGTGGTTGTTCTTTTTTGTTTATCGGTGGGTTTCAACTCATACCAATAGGATCCCTTTTCTCCCAGCACTCTTCCTTTTCCATTCAGGCAACGTATCGGGATCATGCCAAAATGAAGATAGTCGTCTGTTGCATCCAGTAGATATACTTTGTCGCCAATATTCAATTTTGCAATAACATAATTAAAATCAGTCAGCACCGGATAGAGCTCAGTTGCCAATCCATTTTCACGCGTTGAAAGAATCATGGGCTCAACATTGAGCTCTGCATATTTTAATGCCGCTATAAGAGACAGATTTATATCACCCGCGTTACCTTCTTTCTTATCGAAAGCTTTCTTGATTCCATATTCGCTATACATCCAATACACTCCATCCCAATAATACCAGAATTTAATGAAGTCATAAATTTTCTGTGCTTTCACTAAAGCATCAGTTTCTGATCCGGAGATAACATCAATATGATCATCCAGTATATTTTTACCGCGCTTAATCTGTATACCAAATTTCTCATACTGCATTAATTCCTGTTCTGCATCTTTCCATTCTTTGGTAATCTTGTCTACACGTCCATCGAAAAACTTTATCTCTGATAATTCAAAATTAATAGCTGACAGGAAGTTCGATTTTGCAGTCATGTAATCTTCCTCTTTAAACGCCGGAATATCTTTCATTGCAAATTTATATCGAATACAATCTGCCTTTCCATTGCCGCTAACACTAAAACAATCACGAACAAGTTCGTCTTCCTTTTTACTTAATTCCTGAAATCCTTTTAGTGAAATGTTATAAACATAATTAGCTGGTATCTTGGGCCAATATTCACTTTGAACTTTAGGAATGTCAGATTGAAATTCCCATGATCTGAAATTCTGCATAAACGGAGACTCAAGAGTGTACTCGTATTCTATAACGCTACCCACCTGAACATTGGGTATCGCAAACTTCTTCATGTTCCGATATTTATTAGTATTCTCTGAAAAGATATCCTTAGGCTCAACCTTAAATTCCCGCATTGACCCGTTAACAATGGTAAATGCTGATGCTGTGATTTTTCGTATTGTCTCCTCCTTTCCGCTGGTGCTACTCTTGTACAGCGGTATTTGAATATCTGCCTGAGATAATCCGTCCGTTTTCAGAATTTTTATTTTCACATGATATTCAAACAATAGATTATAGTTATTATCTGAATCAAAGTATGCTTCCCCAAACTCATTCAATACTATGGCAGAAGCGGATGTATCTCTGGGATATGATTTTATTCCAAGTTCGGAGTAGGTCACCTCACCAAATTTAAAACCGCTATTTTGAGCGAGTGAAGTATTCGCAATTATCAGCAGGCCGACTGAGAGGGTATATAGAAATTTCATTACTTGATATTTAAAACATTATAACTGATGAACTATTGACTAATACCTAATTTACCAATGACTAATAACAATAACTAAGAGAGACTAATCCTGCAGCACATTTGTTATAAACGTTGACTTGAGCAATAGCCAGAATAAGAAAAGGATAATGCCCCATTGCAAATAGATATAATAATAATCGGCTGTATCCTTAAAGCGTGATTCTTTGATCTCGGCTTTTTCATATTGATCGATCTTTGCAAATACAGTTGCCAAGGCTTTGTTATCTTCAGCCCTGAAGAATTCGCCCTCACCAATTTTTGCAATCTTGCGCATAGTCGATTCATCAATGGTATTCTCATACATCATGGGTCTGCCAAAAATATCCTCTCCCATCGGCACGGGTCCTTCTTTACCAATGATGATGGTATAGATTTTAATACCGTATGCTGATGCCAGCTCTGTAGCTGTAATCGGATCAATGTTACCGGCGTTGTTCTCACCATCACTAATCAAAATGCAAACTTTAGATTTTGAATCCGATTCGCGCATGCGGTTTGTCACCACAGCCATAGCACTGCCGATGGCTGTGCCAGTCTTATCAATCATCTCACAGGTAATGTCTTTCAAATATGAATTGAGAAGATCATAGTCCGTTGTTAATGGTGTTAATGAAAAAGCATCGCCAGCAAAAACTACTAAGCCAATTCTATCTTGCTTGCGACCTTTGATAAAGTTAAGTGCAACTTTCTTCGCTGCCTCTAAACGATTGGGTGTAAAGTCTTCCATCTTCATGGACTCTGAAATATCAAGGGCAATCATAATATCAATACCCTCCGTCCATTGCTCTACCTTTTCATTTGTCTTTTGTGGACGGGCCATGGCTGTCAGCAAAAACATAAGCGCAAACATGAGCAAAAATTCAGGCAGCAACCTGACAAGATTAAGGGCTGATGTACTCAGGTCTTTTTGCGTTACCGCCACTGGTAACTTCTGACTGAAAAGGTAACGGAGCAACCAACGCAATCCAAAGAGAAAAGGAACGGCACCGAGTATATATAGATAGAACGTATGCTCCCATGTAAAGGAAGTTAACGTTGAAGGTGTAAACCAATCCAGACTGTACCAGGGACTTGAAAAATCGTTATCCATGTTTTATCTCTTCTAATCGCTTCACAAATTTATTAGCAGCATAGTCACGCAAACTTTCAAAAGACTCGACCACTTCGGTATCATGTCCATAAATGGCTTTATCTATGGTATGAAGATTCGTTGCCAACTTCTCATCTTTTTCAAGATGCAACATTTCACGTGTTGTTAATTTTGTATATGGCTTTGACAACAACTGCTCCATATATTTTTTCCAGACACCAAGTGCTGTTTCAGAAACAGGTGCTGAAAAAGAAGTTCGTATCTGGTCAACCTGAATTTTATAGGTTTCCTGAAACTGTGTATGATACTTTGTCAAACGCTTAATCTGATAATGCTTCCGGATGCGTTTTCCAAAAACAAGGAACACAATCAATGCCACAACAAGAACCGCGGCAACAACAATACCCAGAATAATGTAATTAAAATCTGTTGGCACTTCATGATATGTTGTATTGGCTCTCAGCGGAAGTCTCTCCACAGGTATGCTGTCAGGTATTATACCTACTAACTCAACAAGCCTGATGCTATCTGCAGTGCTTTCAAATTCAACGCTGTCAGTCTGACTCACTACGTATACCGGCAAGCTCAGCGATTGAATTTTATCAATTTCAAATGTGCTTATGCTATAAATAACACTATCATAGCTTATGCCTTCATTGGTATGTGTTGGAAAATATTTTTTCGATTCAAATTCAAATGGACTAAACTGATACGCTGAATCAGGAAACAATAAATTTAATTTGCTGGGATATGTTGCTGTCAGGTAAAATTTAACAGGCTCACCAATGCCAACGCTATCAGCAAAAAATCCTCCGCGAACTTTTACTTCCTGGGCCTGCGATGATAGCGCGATAAGAAAGAAAACGAGACTTATAAAATATTTATAATACACAAACTTCTTCATACTTCACTTAGGTCGTTTTCAATGATTTATTCCTGATCTTAAACAACCTCAACAGCTTGGGCACATAATCCTCTTCTGTATCTAACGAGATAAAATTAATCTGATGCTTTTTACTGAACTCCGTAAGCTCTGTTTTCCTTGAATCATGACGATCTTTTATCTTTTTCCTGAAATCTCCAAACGAAGTATTTACCCATAATATTCTCTTCGTCTCCTTATCTTCTACAGGTATAATACCAAGTTTGGGCAAAGCTGTTTCGCGCTTATCACTGATGTGAATCATAACCAGGTCATGTCGTCTGGCTAACGCTTTCAGGTTATGAAGATATCCATCATCAATAAAGTCAGAAATCAGAATCACAACACTTCGTCGTCTGATGCTGTTTAAAGCAAAAGCAATTGCCTTGCTCAGATTTGTTTTTAATGATTTGGGTTTCAAAGCTGCGAGCGTGTAAATAATTTCATACGCCTGGGCTGGTCCCTTTGTTGGTTTAATATATTTTTCCTTCTGATCCGAATAACAGATCATACCCACATGACTTGATTCTTTTACTGCCGATAGCGCAAGCACGCCACAAATTTCTTTGCCTATGTCGGCCTTAGTCTGACCTGTGCTTCCAATATCTTCAGATGCGCTTACATCCAAAACAAAAAATACGGTCTGCTCCTTTTCTTCGCGGAAAGTTTTAACAAAAGTTCCATGTCCCTTGGCACTTACATTCCAGTCGATGGTGCGTATATCATCTCCATACTGGTAAGGCCTTACATCATCAAACTCAAGACCTGTGCCTTTAAAAACAGAATGAAAATCACCCTGCATCTGGCTGTTGATTGCCTTGCGTATCTGAATCTCGTATTTCCGTAGTTTCTTTAAAACCTCTTTCATTTTCGAAAGTCTCAATTCATGGCCCTGTTTTTGTGTTCGTCAATCCGTCAGGATAAGAACTTATACTTATCCATTGACGTATTAAGGAACCAAACAATCCGCAAAATAGAACAATTATGAGTATTTTGCCCACCCAAAAAAAGATTTAAGCCGATATTAGCTATGAGAGGTTTACCGAGTATTTTGATTGTCATTGGCCTGGCATTAGCGCTGCCAATGGGCTTAACATCCTGCCACCAAGAAGAGAAAAAAGCTGGTATTTTATCACACGAAGAAATGGTGAAAGTAATGACCGACATCTATGTTGCTGAACATAAAGTTACCAGGCTTGCACTCAGACCCGACTCTTCCAGGATTGTTTTCGAAAAAATGAGGAGCAAAGTTTTTGACCAGGCGGGAGTTCCTGATTCAGTATTTAGAAAGTCTTTCGACTACTACGTTGACAAACCTTTGGAGCTTGAAGAAATTTATACGGCATTGGTCGATTCTCTGAATTTAAAAGAGCAACGCACGAATGTTTCATTAGCACAGCCTGTTGAAAAGAAATGATTTATCCACCAGAAATCGAACAAAAATTAGGGTTCGACCAGATCAGGCTTAAACTCAAAAATTATTGTCTCTCTCCTGCAGCCACTCTTTTGGTTGATGAGATGCAGTTTAAGGCCGATGTTAATAGCATCAGAACACTATTACAGCAAAACCTGGAATTCAGATTCATCCTCGAGAAGAGTGAAGACTTTCCTTCTCGATACTTTTTTGATCCAACGGATTGGCTTAACAAAATTTCGCTTGAAGGAAATTATCTTGAAGAACTGGAGTTTCTAAACCTGGCGTATGCGTTGCAGACTATCCTGGCGTCATGCAACTTTTTATCGAAATCAAAAGATGTCTATCCTGAGTTGCACAAAGTAAGCATGCCTGTAACCATAACACAGGAGATTCCTCAACTCATACTCAGTAAGATTGATGATGCTGCCAAAGTAAAAGATTCTGCTACACCAGAGCTCGGACGTATCAGAAAGAGATTACGCGAAGAACAAAGTCGTTTAAGAAGACTTGCTGATCAGATTTACCGACAAGCTGTAGAAGAGAAGTGGGTTCCTGAAGGTGCGCTGCCTACGGTGCGCGATGGTCGTTTGGTAATTCCCATTCAGGCAGAACATAAGCGAAGACTTAAAGGATTTATTCTCGATGAATCGGCTACAGGTCAAACCGTATTCATGGAGCCTGCCGAAATGCTGGATACGAATAATGAAATACGCGATCTTGAACATGCGGAAAAAAGAGAAGTCATTAAAGTTCTGAAAGAGCTAACCAATGATTTACGATTGCAGTTATCAGCATTGCGAGTAGCATTTCATTTTTTGGCAACCATAGATTTTATAAGAGCGAAAGCTAAACTATCGCGCGAGATACAAGCCGATCTTCCTATTCTTGAAAGCAAACCAGAACTGACATGGTACAGGGCAAAGCACCCGTTGCTTTATTTAAGTCTGAAAGGAAAAAGAGAAATAACACCGCTTGAGATTGAATTAAACGAACGCGACAGAATGCTGTTAGTCTCTGGCCCCAATGCAGGTGGTAAATCTGTTTGCTTAAAGACCGTGGGCTTGCTTCAGTATATGCTTCAATGTGGTTTGCTGATACCGGTATCTGATCGATCGAGAGTTGGTATTTTTACAGACATATTTTTAGATATCGGAGATCAGCAATCTATCGAGAATGATTTAAGTACCTATAGCAGTCACCTGAAAAATATGAGTGAGTTCATCAGGTCTGCATCGAGCCGGTCGTTGATATTAATGGATGAATTGGGCTCAGGCACAGATCCTGATTTTGGTGGTGCCATCGCGCAAGCCATATTACAATCACTCTTGAAAAAACGAGTGTGGGGTGTGGCTACAACGCACTACTATAATTTAAAACTCTTCGCCGGACAACATCAGGGTATTCGTAATGCTGCCATGCGTTTTGACGAAAAGAACCTGGTGCCGCTTTACCTGCTTGATATTGGTAAACCAGGAAGTTCTTTCGCATTGGAGATTGCTCGTAAAACAGGCTTGCCTGCAGAAACTTTACAGGAAGCAGAAAAACTTGTTGGTAAAGATCTGGCAGGATTCGAGAAGTTGGTTAGGGATCTGGAAAAAGAACGCCAGGAGCTAAGCGTAAAATTGAAACGTGCCGAACAGAAAGAAAGCACATTGCAACAATCTCTTAACCGATATCAAACCTTATCGACCGAGCTCGAAAGTCGCAAAAAAGAAATCATAGATAAAGCCAAGGTTGAAGCACAGTCTCTGTTAAAAGAAACAAACCGCGAGATTGAAAAAACCATTCGCCACATTCGTGAAAATAAAGCAGAGAAGAAAGAAACACTGAAAGTACGAAACAACCTTAAAGATCTGTCGAGTAAAGTAGCGCAAGACTCGCTCGTAAAAAAAGAGAAAAAGAAAGAAGAAATAAAAGAGGGCGACTACGTTCGCATCATTGGTCAGGATGGTCGCGGTTTGGTTTTATCACTGAAGGGCAAGACCGCCGTTGTTCAGTTTGGTGAGATGTCATCAAATGTAAATGTCAGCAAACTTGAAAAAAGTACAGGTATGACCACGCGCGAAGTAACAACCAAGTTACGATCAGCAGGCATTAACGTAATCGAAAAGCAGGCACACTTCAGTCCAACACTTGACGTACGCGGAAAGCGTGTAGAAGAAGTGATACCATTGCTTGAACAATTCCTGGATACAGCAATTCTGTTAGCGCAAGGTGAATTAAAAATTCTTCACGGCAAAGGCGAAGGTGTATTGAGAAAAGTGATCAGAGAGCACCTTAAAAAGGTTAAAGAGGTTGCTTCATTTGCTGATGAACATATTGAACGCGGCGGTGATGGTATTACGATTGTTGTGTTAAAGTAAGCTTGCTTATAAAAGCTGACGGCCACATGTACACACCTCAAGGAAAACATTAGAGAATGAGTCAAATTTTTATTTGGCCGGCTAGGCATATTAATTGGTTGATAAATAGGGTCTGCATCAAAATGCTAACGATTTGATTTTCAATTAAAGGAGTAGTTAGTACAAAAAAAGATAACCCCGTTTTTTTCAAATACTGAAAAGAACGGGGTTTTTGATAATTTGCTGTCGCTACAACACACAAAATTATCT
>DATCRE010000278.1:0-4752 GCA_036569145.1 Cyclobacteriaceae bacterium | reverse complement strand
TTTATGGATATAGAAGTACAACAACTTCCTCAAAAAGAAATCATCAAAGGATTTCGGGGGAAATTTATTCATACTGAAACCGTAACGCTAGCTTTTTTCGAGGTAGAGAAGGGAGCTGCTTTACCACTGCATTCACATATTCATGAACAAGTAACACAAGTTTTGGAAGGACAATTTCAATTAACAGTGGGTGATGAAACAAAGGTCTATGAAAAAGGACAAGTAGTAATAATACCTTCTAATGTACCTCATGGTGGTGTGGCGTTAACAACATGCAAGATCTTCGACATCTTCACTCCAGTTAGAGAAGATTATAAATTTTGATATTACCGAGTTTTGTTGTACGGTGAATAGAATGATGCTGGAATGGGTAAGACATCCACGTCAGGTCAATTAAAAAATTTGTCAATAGATCAACGGCTATTCTTCGACACGATTCTCTTGGTTGTGCTGAACTTTGGCGTGACTTCTCTCAAAAACCTGGAGAGATTTTATTGTTCCACTATCCAAATTTCAAGGCAACATTAAATCTCTCGGCAACATTATCCCAATTGATGATCGGGAAAAGATTATCAACAAACTCGGCTCTGCGATTGCGATATTTTAAATAGTAGGAATGTTCCCACACATCAATGACCAGTAATGGTATAACGCCCCATTGTGTTAGCTTCTCATGATTTTCACATTGCAGTATAGTCAGCTTTTGTGTGTAGGGTTGATAGCCGAGTATTCCCCAGCCATTGCCATCAACACCCTTAGATGTTTTACTGATCAACGCTTTCAATTTATCATAAGAGCCAAAGTCCTTTTCAATTTGTTTTAGTAATGCTCCAGAAGGATCGACTTTTCTATTGGTAAGATTTGTCCAAAAAATAGTGTGGAGAATATGCGATGACAGATGAAAAGATAATTTCTTTGTCCAGTAATCAACGGTTTCAAGATTATTTTCATCCATCGACTTCTTGATCATCTGTAAATCCTTGTTAGCAGCTTTTACCGCATCACCATGATGGAAGGTATAATGAAGGTGCACCGTCTCCTGATCCATAGATGGTTCCAGAAAATTTTCATTATAAGGCAAAGACTGCAGTGCAAAGTTTCCGTCTTTATCTGTTAACTTATCAAAACCCGATTGTTGTAGGCTTTGTGTGAATACGCTATTCAGTGGCAAGATCGATGCACCACCCGTGATGATCGATGTTTTTAGAAATTCATTGCGATTCATAAAATTGATCTTTACGTGTTTTCAATAAATATATCGAACGTATATGGATGGTCATAGTGTAAAGCGTTCAACGCCCGGGCAAATCGAAAAAGGTCTAGTATTAAAGAGGCTTGTGACTGTGAAGATTCAAGAAGGGTAAAGGAGATGTGAAACGAAAAAAGCCTGAAATCTTTTTACAATTTCAGGCTTTTTGATTTTAGTAGCGGGGACAGGACTCGAACCTGTGACCTTTGGGTTATGAGCCCAACGAGCTACCAACTGCTCCACCCCGCGATATATCTTTTGTCCGCTTTTAGTTTAAAAACACCAAAAATTGACGTGTTTCTCAAATGGTTTGCAAAAGTAGAGCTATACCAATTAAAAAACAAATAACTTTGCCAATTCATTTATGGAAGAATCAACATTTAAGGCCGGTTTTGTAAGTATTGTGGGTAAGCCCAACGTTGGGAAGTCTTCACTCATGAATAAACTCGTCGGAGAAAGTCTCTCAATTATCACACCCAAGGCTCAAACCACGCGTCATCGCATTATGGGTATGCTTAATGGCGATAATTACCAAATCGTCTACTCCGACACACCCGGTATTCTCGAGCCTAAGTACGACCTCCATAATGCCATGATGAACTTTGTAAAAGTTTCACTGGAGGATGCCGATTTAATTTTACTTGTTGTTGAATGGGGTGAAAAATATGAAGCAATTCTTTTCGATCGCTTTCAACACATCAAAACACCAATTCTCTTAATCATTAACAAGATTGACCTTGCAAAAGGTTCTCAAGTGGAGGATAAGATAACCTACTGGAAAGAGAACCTTAAAAACATAAAACAAATCGTTACGGTTTCAGCACATACGGGCGAAAATCTAGCCACATTATTCAATACCATTTTAGAAATGATGCCTGTGCATCCTCCCTTCTTCCCCAAGGATGAATTCACGGACAGACCTGAGCGTTTCTTTGCCGCAGAAATTGTACGCGAAAAAATATTTTTGAATTACGACCAGGAAATTCCTTACAGCACAGAGGTATCTATTTCTGAATTTAAGGAAGATGAAAAAATTATACGCATCAGGGCAGAGATATACGTTGAACGAAATTCTCAGAAAGGCATCATCATTGGCAAAGCTGGAAGTATGTTAAAGAAGGTTGGTATGGACGCCCGCAAAGACCTGGAGCTTTTTTTCAACAAACAGGTATTCCTTGAAACGCACGTGAAAGTGGCAGACAACTGGCGCAAACAAAAAAATAAATTAAGACAATTCGGCTATCTTGAATAATGGAGAAAGTTGAGGAGATCGCGAATTAAAAATCATTAATTGTAAAATTGCAATGGCAAATATTGTAGCAATAGTAGGCAGACCCAACGTAGGTAAATCGACGTTCTTTAACAGACTAGTAGAGCAACGACAGGCTATCATGGACGACATGCCCGGCGTAACACGCGACAGGCATTATGGTTATGCTGAGTGGTGTGGGAAATTTTTCACTGTTATTGATACGGGCGGATATGTCACCGGGTCGCAAGACAAATTTGAATCTGAAATACGAAAACAAGTAAAGCTGGCCATTGATGAAGCAACGGCTGTAATCTTTGTAGTTGATAATCGTGACGGGCTTACCGGGTTCGATAAAGAATTTGCCAACCTGTTGAGAGCTTCTAAAAAACCAATCTTTCTTGCGGCTAACAAATCGGATACACCTGATAAATCGGTTTATGCAAGTGAGTTTTATGAATTAGCATTAGGCGAGGTTTATCCAATCTCTGCGGAGAACGGTTCTGGTACGGGTGAACTGTTGGATGAGGTCGTAAAAGTATTTGAAACCGAAGGCATAGAAGACCCGGACGCTGGCATTCCTAAAGTAGCAATTCTTGGAAGACCCAATGTTGGCAAGTCTTCATTGCTTAACACATTGCTAGGCACAGAACGTAGCATCGTTACGGATGAAGCGGGTACAACCCGCGACGCTATTCATTCTTACTATACATTGTTCGGTAAAAATTTTATTCTGGTTGATACCGCTGGTATCCGTAAGAAAGGAAAAGTAAAGGAAGACGTTGAGTTCTATTCTGTGCTTCGATCATTAAAAGCATTAGAAGATTGTGATGTCTGTATTATCGTGATCGATGCCGAACGAGGTATGGAGGCGCAGGATGTAAGCATTGTGAGTCTGGCAGAACGTCAGGGCAAAGGCATTGTGATTATGGTTAACAAGTGGGACCTTATCGAGAAGGATGCCAAGACAGCAGATAAGATGAAAAAGGAAATCATGGAGAAGTTAAAGCCCATCGATTATCTGCCCATCATTTTCTCATCAGTATTAACCAAGCAACGTATTCACCAGGTAGTTGAAAAGGCAGTAGAAGTTTTTGATAACAAAACCAAAAAGATACCAACCTCAAAGCTAAACGATGTTATGCTGCGTGAAATTCAGCTTAATCCTCCACCATCAATGAAAGGGAAGTTCATTCAGATTAAATATATAACTCAGGTTGCTGCACGTTATCCATCGTTTGCATTCTTTGTCAATCATCCACAATATATACAAGAGTCTTACATTCGATTCCTGGAGAATAAAATACGTGAACATTTTGAGTTCGAAGGGACTCCTGTGAGGCTAATCTTTAGAAAAAAATAATTTTTCTTACCCCCTGCGCATTGAAGAATCTTATCTAGTATATTTGCGGTGAATTTAAAAACCTGTAAACTATGAAAAAAGTTATCGCATTATTAGCTGTTTGTGGCTTTGCAATTGCGCTTGTATCATGTGGCAAGAAGACTGAAGAAGCTTCAACTGCTGTTGATTCAGCTGCTACTGTTGTAGAAACAACTGTTGACTCTGCTGCTACTACTGTAGATTCAGCTGCTACTGTTGTTGATTCAGCTGCTACTGCTAAGTAATCAAACTCAATCTTAAAGATTGATTCCCGGGAAGGCTTTAGAATACTAAAGCCTTTTTTTATTGTATGAAGGCCGAAAAAACGCATTCCGTATTACTCGAAAAGCTTCCTCCAGCAACAACAGATTATTGTTTTAGCTTATGGAAACAAACTCCATTTGAGCTTAAGCTCACGCGAAGCCGACAAACAAAAGTGGGTGATTTTACAAGTCGCGGAAGTCGTGCTCATCCGCGCATAACATTAAATCACGACCTCAATCCTTATCTCTTTTTGGCTACCTATATACATGAGGTAGCTCACCTTCATGTGTATCTCAAACATGGTAATCGTGTCGATCCACATGGTGATGAATGGAAGCGTACTTTCCAGGTATTGATGGCTCCACTGCTTCAGGAAAATGCATTTCCGACAGAAATCTTACATGAGCTCAGACGTCACATGACCAATCCTAAAGCAAGCTCATTTGCTGACACTGATCTGACTAAAGCTTTCCGTTTGTATGACCACAATTATCAACAACAAGTGGCCTTATCTGAAATTCCGGAAGGTAGTATTTTCAAACTTCAAGGCCGATATTTTTCTAAAGGCAAGCTGAGACGTACTCGTGTTATCTGTAAGGAAATAAAATC
>DATCRE010000277.1:0-4081 GCA_036569145.1 Cyclobacteriaceae bacterium | reverse complement strand
GTAATTAAGTTCGAAGGCTTTTTAAAAGTCTATATGGAATCAGGTGATGATGACGATGAGGAGGAGAACAGCAAAGTTCTTCCGCCACTAACCATAGGCCAGATCCTTGACCTTGATCAATTAGTAGCCAAGCAGATATTTTCACGTCACCCACCTCGCTATACAGAAGCGAGTCTTGTTAAGAAACTAGAAGAGTTGGGTATTGGTCGTCCATCAACTTATGCACCAACCATTACTACCATTCAGAAACGTGGGTACGTAGTGAAGGAAGTCAGAGAAGGTGTTGAACGCAAGTTTAATGTCTTTACGTTGAAAGATAACAAGATCGATAAAGCTGTTGACTCTGAAATAACAGGAGCAGAGAAGAATAAACTTTTCCCTACCAACACAGCCATGATCGTTAATGATTTCCTGGTAGATCATTTTCCGGATGTCACAGATTTTTCCTTCACCTCCGAAATTGAGCAGGAGTTTGATGAGATTGCCAATGGCAAGCTTGAATGGAAAAAGATGATTGATAATTTCTATAAGCCTTTCCGTTCTAAAGTGCTGGAGACAGAAAAGATTGAACGATCAGCAGTTGGTAAGGCTCGTGAATTGGGGACAGATCCAAAAACAGGCAAGAACGTATATGCCAAACTTGGAAAGTGGGGAGCTTATGTTCAGATAGGAGAGAACCCCGATGACAATGGGGGTGAGAAGCCAAAGTTTGCCAGCTTACGTCCCGGACAGTTTCTTGAAAATGTTACACTGGCTGATGCTATGGAATTATTCAAGATGCCGCGTGAGGTTGGTACCTTTGAAGATAAACCTATAGTTGCCAATATCGGCAGGTTTGGTCCATACCTTCTTCACGATAAAAAATTTATTTCAATACCAAAGACTGACGATCCCTATACTATTGTTGAGGCACGTGCTATTGAATTGATAGAGACGAAGCGTCACGCCGATGCCAACAGATTGATCAAGTCATTTCCTGAAGATGCAGAGATGCAGATCTTGAATGGCCGATTTGGTCCATACATAAAAGCGGGCAAGAAGAATGTTAAGATTCCGAAAGGAAAAGAACCAGCTTCGCTTACGTATGAAGAGTGCGTAACTCTGGCAGCCAACACGCCAGAGAAAAAGGGCAGAGGTTTCTTTAAAAAGAAAGAAGAACCTAAAGCTGAAACACCAGCGAAAAAAGTTGCCGCAAAGAAAGCACCAGCTAAAAAGGTTGCCGCCAAAAAAGCGGCACCGAAGAAAGTTGCTTCTAAAAAAGTAGCAGCCAAAAAAGTGGTAGCTAAGAAAGCAGCCAAGAAAACTAAAAAGTAAAAACCGGGTAACCCGTTTTTTATTTTCTACTTTAATCGAATGAAAAAACTTGTTGTTCTTACCGGTGCGGGCATTAGTGCTGAGAGTGGCATACCAACCTTCAGAGACTCTGATGGATTGTGGGAAGGCTTCGATGTGCGCCAGGTAGCAACACCGGAAGGATGGAATGCAAATCCTGCGTTGGTACTCGATTTTTATAACGAGCGCCGAAAGAAAACGCTTGAAGTAAAACCTAATCGTGGTCATGAAGTGCTGGCCGAGTTAGAAGAATACTTTGATGTAACCATTGTAACTCAAAACGTAGACAACCTGCATGAGCGAGCTGGTTCGACAAATATTATTCATCTCCACGGAAGTCTATTTGAATCACGTAGTACAAAAGATGAAAGTCTGATCTATCCCATTAAAGGATGGCAACTGAATGTTGGAGATAAATGTGAGAAGGGTTCACAACTCAGGCCTAACATTGTTTGGTTTGGTGAGATGGTTCCTTTGATGGATAAGGCAGCGGAGGTGGCAACTAAGGCAGATTTTTTTCTTGTTGTCGGTACGTCGCTTTCGGTTTATCCGGCGGCGGGTCTCATTAACTATGTACCCTATGTAGCGATGAAATATGTGGTAGATCCTAAATTACCAGAGATCGCGAGTACTCCCTTTCTCAAACTCATTGAAAACAAAGCAAGCTCCGGTATGGAGCTTGTGAAGAAGGAGTTGATGGAATTACGTTGAGTGTTACTTCAACTCTTCCAAAAACTGTTTAAACTTTTCAGTATCGTAATTAGCAGTACCGGTCTTTTTGGTATTAATCGTACCGTTAGGATCGATAACAAATGTTGTTGGTATTGATGGAACATTGAGTTGAGCAGGAACGTCACCATTTACGAGGTACACCGGAAATGTAAATTTTTTGCTGCTGATAAATTTGGAAACCTTTTTAGAGTCTTCAAACCAATTTAGAATAACAAATACAACTTTGTTCTTATCCACTTTACCGTATAGACTTTCAATAGATGGCATTTCGGCAACACATGGTCCACACCATGTAGCCCAAAGGTTAAGGAAAACTGTTTTGCCTTTAAACTGATTAAAATCTACTGTGTTACCATCTAAATCTTTCACGGAGAAATTATAGTCAAACTTCTCGTCTGTTGTTTTGGCTTTAGCATCGTCAGGATCAATATCCATAGCACCGGTTTTCATCAGGGCTGAGCTGGTGAACCCGGAAATGCTGGAGAGAGCACCGCTATTTTTTAAAATCAAAAAGATGATTAAAAAGGTTAGCCAGGGTCGTAACAACCTAAACACTTTCCTAACTTTTTGATTCTGAAACAGTTCTTTCATTTTGGCTTGTTAATTGTGCGGTGACTTGCTCAAATGTCACGATGTTTAATTAATTTCGAAAGTTAATCAGTATTTTAAGATGACAAAAATTGCTCACTTCAAGTTCATAGTTCTGTTGTTTTTTTGCACATCTGTAGGGTTTGCACAAAAAGTAAAGTATAAAGAACTGTTTGGGCTGCTTAGTTCCAAGCAATATGAGCAAGCTGAACCCTTTTTAAAGCGGTATCTGAAGGACAATGACGATAATCCAAATGCCTTTTTGTTCATGGGAATTATTTTCCAGGAGAAGGCATCCAAAAATGATGTTCTGAAGCAAACCAGGCTTTCCATTGCCAATATGGATTCGGCTATCATTTTTTACGATAGAGCCTATAAGACTATTACAGAAAAGGAGATCAAGAGAAATGATGAATACTACCAGGCTTATAACCGGAGAGATTTGCGTACCGGTGAGTTTGGTGTGAAGTTATCGGATGTGCAATTCGATCTGGAGAAAAAGAAGGAGGGATTGCGTGAGCGAATTGATAAAGTTAAAATGGTGAAATACTATTTTGTGTTTACCGATAGTCTTTCAAAAAGTTCTACTGCATTATTTAAAACTATACAGGATAGTTATGCAGGAGAGACTCAATTCTACCTGAGATCGGATGAAAGCCTGATTGCTAAATTAAAAGCACTCTCAGTTCGATTCGATTCTTGCACAAGAATGTTTGATAACTATAAAAACAGTGCATCACTTCTGGGCAGAATTGGTTATAACCAGGCGCTTACACTGAACGACATCAAGAATTTTAAAAAGGATGGTTCTACCGTTGCCGATTTTTATGTAGATGATGTACAGGCATGGGATTATAAACGATTTGCTACTGATGCCTTAAACGTTATTGAGAAAGAGGTTATTCCCATGCGCGACAACCTTGTTAACTATGATATTGAGATCAATAAGCTTCGAGAGAAAATGAGTCACGATTCAGTTTCTGTTAAAAGTGATTTAACAAAACTCATTGAACAACTTCTTTTAAGCCAGCTTAAGAAGTTTGATCCATCACCACTACCGATGCATATCTTTGGGGTGAAAATTGCTGACCTGGAATACAGATCTTCTTTGATTGAACATAAAACCTTTCGCGATTCTGCTGATATTAAGTTGCATTTGAATCTTGTTAAATCTGAATTGAAGAGTATTCAAAAACTCGATAGTATTTCAGAACATTTAATAGCGCTGGATTTGGATGAAGAAATTCTTAACTACAATCATTTTATAACAAACACGTTTAGCAACAGCATTGTATTGAAGAGCTACATTAAAGCACTTAATGAATATGCCGAACGTGAAAAACAATTGAAAGCAAAAGAGTCTAAAGGCTACCAGGAATCTTTGAACTGGCTGATCAACGGAGCGGATTCTATACCACTTACGAATACC
>DATCRE010000276.1:0-2045 GCA_036569145.1 Cyclobacteriaceae bacterium | reverse complement strand
CAAGCTTGTAAGTTGTTGATTGAAAATAAGCTTAGCATAAAACAATTATGTTATGAAAGCGGCTTCAACAATTTTAGTTGCTTTCATAAAAACTTCAAGGCCATCACAGGCAAGAGTCCGCAGAAGTATCAGCAGGAATATCTTCATGCTTAGTATAAAGACCTATTTATCCGTTTTTAAATTAGCTTATTAGTATCAGTTCAAAGTTCCTGCCGAGACACTAAACCAAAAATGAAATTATTATCTTTGTATACATCAAAACCAATGCACTATGGATATAGCATTAAAGAAGATAGAGCTTATTGAATGGCTGACCAAAGTACAGGACAAAACAATGATCAAGAAGATTGAGAGCTTAAAAAATCAAGCCATCAAAAGTTCATACGAAGCCAAGTTAAAACCTATGAGTTCAAAGGCATACAAGACAATGCTAGAGAAATCGGAAGAAGATTATAAGCAAGGCAGATTAATTAACCAGAAGGCTTTGGAAAAAGAATCGGAAAGCTGGTAACAATAAAAGTTATCTGTGCCTAACTACTCGCCTAAATCCTAATAATCTCTAATTGTAACTTACATCTTACATAGTTTTACCTCCTCTAGCATTCAGTAGTAATGCCTCCTCGATGATTTAAAAGCCAATGTTCTAAAATGAATGATACTATCATTGTTTCATAAAACAAGATTAATTAAATTATAAAGCTTGATTGAACTCAGTTGAATTGTTGTGTGTTAGGAAGCAATCTTTGTTTTGACACGATTCGAGATTCAGGCCATTATACGGCTGTTAGTATATTGAACAATACGTATGACCAAGGTACTCATGCTGGGTTGGGAATTTCCTCCGCTTTTAAGTGGCGGGTTGGGCATTGCTACTTACGGTATTGTTAAGGCGTTGAGTCCGTCTACACACGTCAGATTAATTATACCCACTGCCGGAGAAGATCTTGATTTAGAAGGCGTCAATATTATCGGTCTTAACAAAGTAACGGCAGAAGAAATAAACCTGGAAAGACTTCGGTTTAACTTTTCTTTTCCCAATACAGAGGTAACTGAACTGCCCATAACAGTAAGTCCTTATCACCATATTAATGATTCGCTGACCACACAACAACTCAGTCACTTTGACGCTTTGCAGAAAGGCAAAAGAACTATCAATCTCATTCACGATATCTTTTCAAGCAAAGAAGTTTACGGTGCAAATGTTATGCACAAGGTATATGTCTTTGCCAGGTTGGCTGAAGAGCTTGCTGCCGATGGTAACTTTGATGTTATCCATGCACACGACTGGATTACTTATTCAGCAGGCATCAACATAAAACATCGCACAGGCAAGCCACTTATTCTTCATGTTCATGCGTTGGAAACAGATCGTGCTGGTCATACTACTCGAAATGAAATTTACTGGCTCGAACGAAATGCCATGATAATTGCCAACAGGGTTATTGCCGTGAGTCAGTATACAAAAGACCAGATCGTGCTGCATTATCAGATTGATCCTGCCAAAATTTTTGTTGTACACAATGGTATTGATCCTTCACAACCAAACCGAAAGGAACATGTGCTAAAGGATAAGCTAGTCGCTTTTTTAGGAAGGCTCACGCATCAGAAAGGTCCGCAGTTTTTATTAGAGACTGCTGAGAAAGTTGCACGCGTATACCCACGCGTTAAGTTTGTTGTAGCTGGCACTGGCGATCAGTTCGCACATCTGTTAGAGACTTCTGCCTATCGTAAGATCGGAAGTAAATTTATTTTCGCAGGCTTTCTATCGAAGGCAAGAGTAGATGAATTGCTCTCAATGGCTGATGTTTATTTTATGCCATCTATCTCAGAGCCTTTTGGTCTTACAGCGTTAGAAGCAGCGCAGCACCATGTGCCGAGTGTGATCTCCATACAGTCAGGTGCAACTGAAGTAATGAAGTCGTCCTTAAAAGCTGACTTCTGGGATACAGATAAGTTTGCCAACTACATTTATGCATTATTAAAATATAACGTGCTCAGCAAAACACTAGCCGATAGAAGCAGGCACGAACTTGATCAATTAACAT
>DATCRE010000275.1:0-10323 GCA_036569145.1 Cyclobacteriaceae bacterium | reverse complement strand
GCCTTTACTGTCTGCACTCATAGCGGTTTGATTAATCAATTCGTGTTCTTCCGGAATGTTACAGGCATACTCAGCAGTCTCTTCTGTGATGGGTAAATTATATTTTTCTCCGGTCGACTTCTGCCACGTTTTACCACCGTCTTTTGATTGAGCATAACACACGTCATGGTTTGTAGCAACATCCCAGTCTTCTCTCCACACCCATGAGAGATGGATCGTTTCGTTACTATCAATACAGGCTTGCCAGTAGGCATTACGCTCATGCTCACCATCAATAAGATTGGAGTGAACACGCGTCCACTGCTTTGCGGCAATGTTGTATCGATTCATTACTAAGTTTCCTTCACCTGAAAGACCATCGCGATAGAGAAAAATCAAATCGCCAGAGTTTGTTTTATAAAATTCAGGATAGGTAACGTGATCTTCATTGCTTCCTGTCATAGACATCATCGGTGTAAGCTCAAGCGAACCTGGTGCAATGCTCTGGCAATATTGCAGTGCCTGGCTATGATGATTCCATGCTATGTGCAGATAACCGTTTCCATCAACAATAAGACTAATAGCATTGTGAGCATCAGTGACATTGCCTTTCAATGTTGTCTGTTTAATCTGCCATGAATGACTGTTGATATTTCGCTTGGCCAGAACTACATGACCTGACTCGTCATAGTATGCTATGTATTGATAATGTCCGTTTGTTACTATTGAATTTTTCCGAAACACTACGGTATTAATGGAAGTGCCGGCCCATCCATAACCAACAGTATCAATTCTAAGTTGTGCTGATGTTTTAAAAACAACAAAAAAGAAAGCTATTGCTACAAAAGGTCTGAAAATAAAATCAAGCATGATGACTACTAAAAATGTAATTAGGAAATTTTAATTTAATTCCAGTGCAGGCATTTCTTCCGTTACAGATCAAGACCCAGTTGCTGATCATCTTCTTTCTTTTTAAGAGGACGTGAACGATTTATTTCTACCGGAATGATTTCGTTATTCCTCAAATATAAAAGATAACCCTCCACCTGGTAATAATTCATTTGTCGTAAGATGTTCATGTAATCAAGCACCTGTCGAACATCGGCCCGCGTTGGTTCACCTGTTTTAAAATCAACAACGATAGCATGTTTCTCATGCAACATCAGTCTGTCAATACGATTCTCTTCACCACCGGGTAGCAGAATGGGCACTTCTGTTTTCACTTCCCATTTTTCACTGAACCAGTTTGCTACCTGTGGAAGCTGCACTAATGTTTGCAATTGAACGCGCAATGACTCACGCTCTTCTTCGGTAACAACACCTTCAAATGCCAATGTATTTAACGTAGTGTCGATATCCTTTTCATATTGCAATCGCGAGAGCACGATATGCATGTGCACACCATAACTGATCCTGGCAAACTTCTCTTCATCAGGCTGATTGAAATAACCTTTCGCACTTTGTTTGATAACAAGTTTATCACGCCAGCGTCCAACAGGATAATGTGATAAGCTCACGCTGTCAGGCGATTCGGTTTCTCTGCTGGCTATTGCCATCATCTCACCTTTACTCCACCGCTGTTCTGCAAAATTCCAATGCTGCTGAAGTGTTTCATTCATCATAATGCTTTCATGCAACAGTTTTGCTACTGAGTAGCTACGCGAACTTTTAGGATGTGGTGCGCACACCAGCATGCCGAACTCTGCCCGCGTGAAAGCAACATATAAGAGATTGAGATTATCGAGATAAATGTGTGTATACTCTTCTGTATAAAATTCACTGAATAAAGTTTCCTTCAACGTGCTGGTATATTGCACGGGTAAATAACCGGCAGATGTAAAGGGCGCTTCTTCACCTTTAACCCAAAGCATAGGTGCACGCATAGGATCATGATCCATACTCCATGAACAAAACGGAATGATCACATATTTGAATTGCAGTCCTTTTGATTTATGAATGGAGAATATCTGTACAGCATCAACATCACCTGACAGCTGAATGGATTTTTTATGTTTGTTTAATTCCCACCAATCCAGGAAAGCACCAAGGTCGTTACGCTCACGACTGTAGAAGTCAAGCACCAGATCCTGAAATGCCAACAGGTAAGTAAGCTCACCTGTATGAACACCAAGCTTAAAAATTTCAATGAGTGTTTCTGTCAGTTCAAAAAGTGGCAACTTTTTCAATGCCATTTTATCTTCTGTAAAAGCGTCGGGCAGGTTATGCTCAACCATAACATCGCTCACAATAAAAACTTCTGATAGTACTTTATCCGGCTCATGGAGTTTAGCATATTCAAATGACAATTGTGCACGCGCTATCGGATCTTCAGGATTGAACAGATACTTCATAGCGCCAAGCAAGAGGTTTACCGTTGCTGCACCATCAAGTCGTAATGATTCATTAGAGATAACATCATAACGACAGCCAGGCTTAGCCTGTTCTGAATTTTTATATTGAAGCAAATGCGTGGCAATTTTCTGACCTTCATCATTCTTGCGCACCAGTATAGCGATGTCTTTTAATGGAATGCCCTTGCTCTGTAATTGTTCAAGATACTCGGGCACTTTGGCGAGTGCTTTGTCTTTCCATTTATCTTCCTCCTCCTCTTCCTGCAGAAATTCTATCTGCACAAAACCATCCTTGTCAGTCTTTGAAATTTTTTGAGCTACATCAAAGAATGCGTCCTTTGGCAAAGCATGTTCTACCCTATCGCCTACACGAACAGCGGCTGTTTTAAAAAGCTCATTATTAAAATCAACAACATTAACAGCGCTGCGATAGTTAGTATCCAGTTCAGTCACTTCAACATTGTCGCTGCCAACGCTCTGCACTACACCATTTTGCAGCAGGGTAAGGTCGCCGCCACGCCAACGGTATACAGCTTGTTTCACATCGCCTACTACTAAACTGCGATAACCCTGATCCAAACTATTCTTCAGCAGTGGTAAAAAGTTTTTCCATTGATATCCGGATGTATCCTGAAATTCATCGATGAGGTAATTACGATAAAACGATCCAACCTTCTCATAAATGAAAGGTGTGTCACTGTCCTGGATAATGCCATTTAAAAATTTAGGAGCATCGGCCAGCAGCATCAGGTTATTCTGACTCTTGTATTCGTTGAGCTTGCGCGATATGTCGGCAATCAAACCAAAGGCATAAAAATTATTCAAGACCAATTCGGCAGCCAACGCTGACTTATAATGACTATGCCAATACCTGAGAATATCATTTAGCAATGGCAACAATTGATCAGTAGCCAGTTTCGAAATCAACGCCTGATGAACAGTGTCTTTATCAGGCCAATGTTTCACATCCTGAAACTCTTTCTCAATTCTTTTTCCCTTTTCCTTCTCGTCAAAGTCTTTAACGCGAACTACTTTATTTATCTTCTGAAATAAATTGTAAACGCCTCCGCCATATTTAAAATCATCCGCTGTCAAGCCATTAGCATGTATGATGGCCAATGCTTCTTTTGATTTGCCACGAAGCAGATTGATGAATTCAAATTTCCGTTTCTTTAGTTCAGCGAGAAGTTCGTTAAAAAAATCAGGATTGTCGGTGGCGCGCATCAGTTCACCTTCAATAGCTTTAAACTCTTCACGGAAAATCTGTTCAGCAAAAGCCTGCAGTCCGGCGCGAACATCCCAGGCTTTGTCGTTCTCCAGGTTTTCTTTGGCGAAATCAACAACCCATCGTGTAAGCTGTTCGTTCGATCCTAACTCATCAATCAGGTTGTTAATCACTTCTTCAAGCACAGCTTCATTGTCAACTTCAAGCCGGAAGTCTCCCACTAACCCTGACTCACGCGTAAACGACCGGATTACTTTTTGAAAGAACGCATCAATGGTGCTGATGCCAAACTGAGAATAATGATGAAGAATGGCTGACTGTACTTCCTGGCTATTCTGAATAAAGGTCTGGTCATCAAAGCCAAGCTCTCGCTTTAGCTCTTCTGCAAGTTCGTTATGCTTTCCATTAGCGAAGGCATCGAGATAAAAAAGTATCCGGTCCTTCATCTCTTGCGTGGCCTTGTTGGTAAAGGTTACAGCCAGGATGTGTTTGAAGTAATCATGTCGCGAAGTAAGCGCCAGCTTAAGATATTCTTTTGCCAGTGTGCGGGTCTTGCCCGAACCTGCCGAACTTCTGTAGATATGAAATGACTTGCTCAAGATTTATTTTTGATTTCGGAAGATTGACTTTTTACTAAACTTCTGCAAGTTTACTTTTAGCGAATAATATTTTTATAATATCCAGGTGAGAGGAAACAATTCTACAGCGAAGGTATAGTGAAACATGCTGGCGGAAATATGCCTAAATCATCTATTTTTTAGTTAAATTCAGGTAATAAAGTGTCTATGAGTAAGCTCTTGATTTTTTTCAATTCCTTTATCTATTCTTTCCCTATTCAGTTGCTGGTTAACAACATAAAGCGTAATCATGTACTTATTCTATGCTGGATTATACTCTTCGCTCTCATCACGGGCAGCTTTGGTAAATACCTGGGCATACCCTATCTTTTTCTTGATCCTGAATATCTCAACAAAGTTAATTTCACCAGCTTCTTTATCATGGGGTTGGCTTGCGCCGGATTCACCACGGCCTTTCAGATTACCTGTTATATCAGTGATGGTCACCGATTTTCTTTTGTAGGAACACTCGCCCGACCCTTTGCCAAGTTTGCCATCAACAACAGCATCATACCTGTGATATTCTTTCTCACTTATGTTTATGAGATCATCCGCTTTCAGATTCAAAATCAATATTCCTCTAACCATCAGCTGTTGATGAATTTACTGGGTCTTTGCTCCGGCTATTTCATTATGACTTTGCTCTTTTTTGCATACTTCTGGTTTACGAACAAAGACATTTTCAAATATGTAGTCTGCCGTATCGATGAAAAAATTAAACAAAATGTGCAGGTAACGCGCGCCAGTGCCATGAACAAGCTTGACATAGCCAGGAAAAAACAGGTGCGTGTCGACAATTATATTGATTATGATTTCAAGATCAAGAAAGTAGAAGACAACAGTTTTTATGATCGCGCCACAGTCATCCAGGTTTTTGATCAGAACCATTTTAACCTCGTGGTTATTGAACTTTTCATTTTCGCTTTTGTATTGCTGCTCGGCATCTTCAAGGACTTCCCTACATTTCAACTTCCCGCAGCTTCAAGTGTTATTATTTTTCTGACCATTTTCGTGATGATGGCCGGCGCATTTGCATACTGGTTTGGCGGCTGGAGTGCCACCGTTGCACTCATCATCTTCCTGGTTCTGAATTACCTTGTCGGCGAAAATTTCTTCTCTAAAAGATACCAGGCCTTCGGGTTAGATTATAATAAACCACCTGCCACGTACTCGATCGATGCATTACAGAAGCAAAACTCCGAAGCTCAAATGGCTGAAGACAAAGCTGCAACCATGATCATGCTTGAAAACTGGAGAAAGAAATTCACCGCTGAAGAAAAACCAAAAATGGTTTTTCTATGTGTGAGTGGCGGCGGCAAACGTGCTGCTCTATGGACACTGGCAGCATTGCAAACGGCAGACAGTATGACAGAAGGCAGAATGATGAACAACAGTATTCTCATCACCGGTGCATCGGGTGGATTAATAGGCGCCAGTTATTTCAGAGAGTTAAAGCTTCGCGAAAAGCTGGGTGAGAAAGTGAATCCGTATGCTGATTATCACCGTCAGCAAATATCAACTGATAATTTGAATCCACTCATCTTCGGTTTGCTTGCCAACGATCTGTTTGTTGGCTTCACCAAATTTGAATACAACAAATATCAATACGTACGCGACAGGAGCTACACATTTGAGGATCAGCTCAACCACATAACGGAAGGATTGCTGGATAAACCTATCAAAGCTTACGATGAACCCGAGAAGAATGCACTGATACCGATGATCATTCTAACCCCTACCATTGTGAACGATGGTCGCAAACTTTATATCGCATCACGCCCCGTATCATTTATGAACAGCGATATTGAAAGCCTGCCTGGCTATCAATCTTCCAAGATAAGTGGTGCCGACTTTAGAAGATTGTTTAACGAACAAGGATCTGAAAATCTTCGGTTCTTATCTGCACTGCGAATGAGTGCTACCTTTCCATATATAACACCAAATACAACCTTGCCCAGTAATCCTGCCATTCAAATTATGGATGCGGGCATATCAGATAATTTCGGTCTCACAGATGCAGTGCGTTTCTTTTTTGCTTACAAGGACTGGATCAACGAAAACACTTCCGGAATTATTATCGTTTCCATTCGCGATTCTCCTAAACTCGGAGCGATCACTTCTCAAAAAGGTCAATCTATTGTAGACGATATAACACAACCTATCAGCAGTGTCTACAATAATTTTGAAAATTTTCAGGACATCACCAGCGACTTATTACTCGGACAAGCCCGCTCCTGGTTTAAGGGAACCATAGACCGTGTTGACCTGGAGTATCAAATTGAAAATTATGTACCCATTTTGCAGAATATGGATAGCATTCGTCAGAATAATGCACGCGCATCGTTAAGCTGGCGACTCACTACCCGTGAAAAACAAAATATTGTTGATAATATCAGCTCTCCTGAAAACAGAGAAGAAATTGAAAAACTTAAAAACCTCCTGAAGTGATCTGTATTTTTTAATTTGCGCCCGTATTGAACAATTCATGAGAGTATTTTTTTTTGTAGGGTTTCTATTTGCTTCGTTTAACTTAATTGCCCAGCCTCAAATGCAGGATCAGACCAGCTTGCTGGCCAACCTTCAAATGGCTAAGGATGATACCAGTAAAGTTGATGCATTCAACGCCCTGGCCCGAAGTCATTACAATGGTGATCTGAAAAAATGCATTTCATACGGACAGGAAGCTTTAAGGCTGTCAAAAACCATCAACTATGTTAAAGGATTAAAAAACGCTTATAACATTTTGCGCCGGGCAAACAGACGACTTGGCAATTATGAAGCTGCCATTCGTTTCACGTTAAACACATTGCCGCTTGCTGAAAAATTAAAAGATACAGCAGAGTTATATAGCTGTTATTCAGCACTGGGTAATATCTATTCAAGTCTTGAAAAATATGATGAGTCTAAAACCTATTTTAAAAAATCACTTCAATATGGTGAGCAGATAAAAAGCCTTAGTCTTGCAGCTACATATAATTTTATGGGGCGTAATTATTGCAAAATAAAAAAATACGACAGCGCTTTTTACTTCGTTCACAAGGCACAGGAACTTGAAAAAAACAATCCTCAAAAAGGATACACCATATCTTATATCTATAATAACCTTGGTGAAATATATCTTGTCCTGAACAAATTGGATGAAGCCGAGAAGTATTATAAAACCGCACTCGACTTACCCGAAGATAAAAAGAATCCCTATGGAACTACTTACACCTTGAATGGTCTTGCCCAGGTATACTTGAATCAAAACAAAACAGACAAGGCCATTGCTGTCTCCCTTCAAAGCATAGACATCTCAAAAAAATATTCTTACCGCGACATGGCCAGAGAAACATACGGACTTCTGTCTGAGATTTATGCCCAAAAACATGATTATGAAAATGCTTTGCACTACTACAAAAGTTTTAACCTGTACCAGGACAGTATTTTAAGCGAGGAAAAAATCAAAGCTATTGAGGACTTAAAAATTAGTTATGAAACTCAAAAAATAGAAAATGAATATGAGTTGCTTCGGAAAAGCACAGAACTAAAAGATGCAGAACTAAACCAACGGGTAATTTTAGGGTGGGCTGCCATTCTCGGTATTGGTGCATTGCTTATCGTTATCTTTTTATTATACCGTAACAATAAACAGCGGACAAAAACAAATCAGCTGCTCAATCAATATAATCGCGATCTTGCCGAACAGGTTTTTAACCGAACGCTTGATCTCGTGAATTCCAACAATGAATTAGTAAAACAAAACAACCAGCTTGAACAGTTTGGTTACATCATTGCTCACAATCTGCGCGCGCCGGTTGCACGAATTTTAGGTCTCACCAACATCATCAAATCACCAAGTTTTAGTTTGCCAGCCGATGAGATCATCATCGAAAAATTAAACTTCACATCAAAAGAATTAGATACTGTAATTCATGATCTCAACGCCATCCTCGATATAAAGAAAGGTTTAAACAACACCCTTGAAAACATAAACCTGAGCCAGCGACTGGAGAAAGTGAAGAGCATACTTCGTGATAAAATAAAAGAATCGAATACAGTTATACATGCCGACTTTGAACAAGGCAACCAATGTTTTGCCATACCTGCTTACATTGAAAGCATATTGTATAATCTGATCAGCAACGCCATCAAATACAGAGATGATGAAAGAAGTCCGGTGATAGATGTGAGCACGCGCATTGAGAATGGAATGATTTGTTTAAACATAGAAGACAACGGCATAGGTATAGATCTCGACAATCAAAAGGATAAATTATTTAATCTCTACCAGCGTTTTCATTATCATGTTGAAGGAAAAGGAATGGGATTGTTCCTCGTAAAATCACAGGTTGAAGCCATGAATGGAAAGATCGATGTTGAGAGCCAGGTTAACGTTGGCACTACATTTAAAATATGCCTTCCTTTAAATCCACTGAAATGACATTTGCCGATAACGTTCTGTCATTTAACAAGAAATTAAAAATAGACGCCGCGCTCCCTGAAGGAGTTCATGTTCTCAATCCTTTCAAAGACAACACAACCTTTGCATTGTGCTCTTTATTTTACAAGAAGTATTATGATGATCGTGCCGAAAGAACTATCATCTTCGGTATCAACCCCGGAAGATTAGGCGGTGGAATAACCGGTGTGCCATTCACTGATCCAATTAAATTAGAAACCATCTGCCATATATCAAACACGCTTTCAAAGAAACCAGAGCTCTCAGCTGACTTCATTTACCAGATGATCGCCGCCTTCGGGGGACCTGAAATATTCTATAAGAAATTTTTCATCAGCGCTGTTTCTCCACTGGGTTTCATGAAAGATGATAAGAACTTAAACTACTACGATATAAAAGAATTGCAAAACGCTATAGCTCCATTTATTGTAGACTGTATAGAAAAGCAACTTCAATTTAATGTTCGTAAAGATATATGCTACTGCCTGGGTGAAGGCGATAACTTCAAATTCATAACAAACCTCAACAAGAAACATCAGTTCTTTAACATCATCATTCCTTTGCCTCACCCGCGATTCATCATGCAATACAGGCGCAAAAAGATAAGTGAGTTCATTGAACTCTATCTCGAAAAATTTAAGTTATCAGCATAAAGAAAATACCTACTTTTAAGGCATTTTCAGATTCATGTCCATTCAAGAACAACTTAACAAAACCCTTGAGCTTATAAAGATTGAACGCCAGGCCGACCTTGAACAGTATCGGCAAAAGGTGTTGCTCTTGCCACTTCATCGCAAAACAAAAGAAGGCAAGTGCTGGTATCCGGTGCGCATCAAGCGTAACTATATAGGCACTGGCGAAAGATTAATTATAGAAGTTGAGCGAACAAAAGAGCTTGATCAGCCTCATGTATTTTCCAGTGGAAAAGTTGTAAGCATTTTTAGCAATGCAAAAGGCTCTCCTGAAAAACATAACGCCGGTGGAGTAATCAATTATGTTCGCGACAACCTGATGGTGATAACACTCAATCACGATGACTTACCTGAATGGCTCGACGACGGCCACATTGGTGTGGATGTGATGTTTGATGAGAACAGCTACCGCGAAATGGAGCTCGTTCTGAAAAATGTTATTAAGGCAGAAGATGGTCGCCTCGCAGAATTGAGAGATGTTTTACTCGGCGCAAAGACTGCCGAATTCAAAACAGAAGATGTTGCCACACCAATCGATTCAAAATTAAATCCGAGTCAGCAGGCAGCGTTAGTAAAAATTGCAACCGCTAAAGATGTAGCCATCATTCACGGCCCGCCCGGCACAGGCAAGACAACAACACTTGTTCAATCCATTTCAAAAACAATTGAAACAGAAGAACAGGTTTTAGTATGTGCTGCGAGTAACGCTGCCGTCGATTTGCTTGCTGATAAATTATCGGATGCAGGACTTCGGGTTCTTCGTATCGGGCATCCGGCACGGGTTACGGAGCAATCGCTAAGTAAAACGTTAGATGCACGCATTGCTGCACATGAATACTATAAAGACCTTCGTGCCATGCGCAAACGCATGGAGCAAGTTCGTTCCATGGCCATGAAATATAAACGCGATTTCGGATATCACGAACGCATGCAGCGCAAGCAACTCATGGAAGAAGCAAAAGCGTTAAAGGCCGATGCCGACGTTCTTGAATTTTATATCGTCAATGATCTGTTGCAA